>QOAQ01000076.1 GCA_003972955.1 Aquificaceae bacterium | reverse complement strand
CCTGTTATTTTAGAAAAATGGGAGGGTTTTTCGGTGGTTTTCACCAGCCCAGGCTCGCACCCTGAGCGGAGTCGAAGGGGCGGTTATAAAGCACAAAATCACAGATTGATACCATTACCAAATAATATTTAACAGCCTATTTTAGTTTTTTGGCGATTAATTTTATCGAAGCATACATCGGAGCCTGAGCCACCTTTAAAGGTATCATTGCCTTCGCTTCCAAATAACCAATCACGTCCGCTATTGCCTTCCATTATATCGTCACCATAGCCACCGTAGATCCTGTCACTACCGCTATTACCACTAATATGGTCGTTGTCGTTACCGCCGTGGAGGTAGTCATTGCCTCTGCCTCCTTTGATTGTATCGTTGCCTCCATCGCCATAAATTCTGTCGCTACCCAATCCGCCGTCTATATAGTCGCTTTGTGATCCACCTTGGATAAGGTCCGCGCCTTCATTGCCGAGAATAGTGTCGGAGCCTTCACTGCCATGCAGATAGTCATTGCCTTGATTACCATAAATTCTATCAGCACCGGGGTTGCCGACGATATAGTCATTGCCTCGACCGCCATAAATAACATCATTTCCTGAGCCACCGAGTATTAGGTCGCTACCATTGCCGCCATATATAAGGTCGTTACCTGCACCACCACAAATAATATCGTTGCCTCCTCTGCCTCTGATAGTATCGTCACCTGCACCTGCCCAGATAACATCTCCATACTGTGTGCCCACTAAGTCATCACTTCGTCCAGAGCCCCAAATAGTAATGCGTTGACCATTACAATAGCTTGGTGCACCAGCAGGTCGATGGCTTGATTGAGAGGCAAAAAGTGATTGTGACCCGACAAGCATTACAATCCCAATAAGACCATTAAGTGTTAACAGTGACGTCATGCTATCTTTGATTAGCTGTTTTTGTTTTAACATAGTAAAATTCCGTTAGAATGGATAAAAGCCCTGAGTCCAAAGCGTCTTGTTATACTTCCTTGTAGCAAGTCCTAAATAGTCTAAAAAAATAAATGTTGCAAGTGTCTGACTGCAATTTAAGCAGTTGAATTTTCAACCTTTATTATGAATAAATGGGAGTCATCGCTTAACGTGCCATTAGGAAAAAATAAAATAATAATCATCTCTTTAACGCAGAAAGGGCATGATTTAGCGCAGCGATTATGCTCCTTAATATCCGCACGTCACGTCCATAAACCCACACCATTTGCCGTCACTGTCCAGCGGTATTTTAAGCATCAACACCCGCTTATTTTCATCACCGCAACGGGTATTGCGGTACGCTCTTTAGCGCCAGTGATTCATAGCAAAAAGAGTGACCCACCCATTTTAGTGATGGATGAACAAGGGGAGTTTATTATTCCGTTGTTATCAGGGCATGAAGGCGGGGCAAATGAATGGGCGCGAGGGTTAAGTGAGTTGCTAACAGCGCAGTTAGTCATTACCACCGCTGCACCGTATCAAAAACCTGTTTATGTGATAGGTATGGGCTGTGATAGAGGCTGTCCTGAGTCGTATTTACAGGCATTAATTGACGCACATATTCCCACCGCAACGCTACAGCAGGTGGTTGCGATTACCAGTATCAACTTAAAACAAAATGAGCAGGCTTTATTAGCATTATCGCAACGCTTAAATATTGACTTTATTTGTTACCCTGCCACGACCTTAAATAGCGTTGCTGAGCAGTTAAGTTATAAGTCAGAGATTGTCTTTCGCGAAGTGGGTTGTTACGGTGTCGCAGAAGCGGCAGCTTTGATTCATGCGCATCATATTACCCAACAGCCTGCTGAATTAGCCTTAATCAAACATAAAAACAAACGTGCCACCATTGCACTGGCACGTAGTTATCCAAAGGATCAATAATGCATTTACTGGCAGCAAAACCTGGTGGCTTTAGTGATGATGAAGGCATTATCGACTTACAACAAAGCCCTGCGGATATTATTATTTTATCGGCGCAAGATAGCGCTTTAACGCTGTTATCCCATGTTATTAATGAACTCCCCTACGACTATCCTTCAATTCGTTTAGCGAATGTAATTCACCTAAATAAACCTGCGGCATTTGATTTATATGCTGATCGGGTATTGGAGTCTGCCTCACTGATTATTGTCTCGCTACTGGGGGGGAAATCGTATTGGCAATACGGTTTGGAGCAGTTAGAAACACTCTGCGCGCAAGGCAATATAAGGCTGATTGTGGTATCGGGCGATGACCAGCTTGATGAGGAATTATTGGCAAGTAGCAATGTCAGTAAAACTGATGCGCTACGTTGTTGGCATTATTTACGGCAGGGAGGAAAGCGTAATATCGAGAATTTATTTGCTTGGTTAGCAGATACTTTTTTTGACCGCGAAAGCCCGTGGCAAGAGCCGCGACAATTACCTAAAGCATGGATTTATCATCCGACTATCGATGATGCAAGTCTGTCAGATTGGCAACAGCAGTGGCACGATAATCACGCCGTTGCGGTGCTGTTAATGTATCGTTCGCATGTGCAGTCGGGCAATACGCACGCCTTTGATGACTTTTTAACGATCCTGCAACAGCATCAACTCAACCCCTTACCCATCGTGATTAGCTCTTTAAAACATGCCCCTAGCATGGCATTGGTCGATGTTTTATGTGAGCAGGCACAGGCGGATATTATCCTCAATACCACCAGTTTTGCGGTGAATAATAGTAATGATGACAGCACAGACAATGCCCCTTTATTTCAGGCGGATGTGCCTGTTATTCAGCTGATACTTGCCGCAAATAGTGAAGCAGATTGGCGTGAGCATCCCTTGGGTTTGCGTTCACGCGACTTAGCCATGAATATTGCCTTACCTGAAATGGACGGGCGTATTATCAGCCGTGCGATTAGTTTTAAAACCCTATTACAACGCGATGAGCGCACGCAAACGGATGTCATTGCGCATCAATTACACCCTGAACGCGCCCGTTTTTGTGCAGAACTGGCGTATCGTTGGGCAAGCTTACGTCATAAAAACAACCAACAAAAACGTATCGCCTTGATTTTAGCAAACTACCCGACCCACGATGGACGCATTGGCAATGGTGTAGGTTTTGATACCCCTGCCTCCACAATGAATATCTTATATGCCTTGCAACAGGCGGGCTACCCTGTGGACGATCTGCCTGAAAATGGCAATGCCTTAATCGAGGCGTTGCAACACAATATCACCAATGACCCAAGTTACTTCGCACAACGTGGCTGTCAGCAAAGTATCAGCTTAGCAAACTATCAACACTATTTTGAACAGCTCCCTAGCGAAAGTCAGCAAGCGGTATTGCAACGTTGGGGCGAGCCTCAGGCGGATATAAAAGTACGCAGTGGACGGATTATGATTGCAGGGATTCGCTTGGGTGAAACCTTTGTCGGCGTGCAACCTGCGCGGGGCTATAATGTGGATGTGAATGCCACTTACCATGATCCTGATTTGATACCACCACATAATTATCTAGCATTTTATTTTTGGTTACGCCATGAATATCAGGTTGATGCCATCGCGCATATCGGCAAGCACGGTAATTTAGAATGGCTACCTGGTAAAAGTGTGGCATTGTCGAATCAATGCTGGTCTGATATTACGCTGGGCGCTATGCCCCATTTATACCCGTTTATTGTCAATGACCCTGGTGAAGGCACACAGGCAAAACGTCGCGCGCAAGCGGTGATTATTGATCATTTAATGCCTGCCATGACACGCGCAGAAAACTACGGTGAATTAGCTGCATTAGAGCAGTTAGTCGATGAATATTATCAAGCAATGGGCTTGGATAAACAGCGTGAAAACCTTCTACGTGAGAAAGTCTTAGCAGAGTTGGCGCGCAGTAAATTAGATCAAGAATTATCATCAGCTCAGGAGTCAAAACAAGAGGATGAGCGACTGAATGAGTTAGATACCTATTTATGCGAGCTAAAAGAAAGCCAAATTCGAGACGGCTTACATATTATGGGCGAGTCACCCCGTGGAGAACAAGGCGTTGATACTTTGGTGGCATTGTTGCGTTTATCGCGTGGTAATCGTCTGCAAGACAAGGGGATTTTAGATGCCTTAGCGGAGGATTTAGGTATTGAATTTTCACTAACAAGCCCCGCAGGTGAGTCGTGGCAGGGAAAAAAACCTGCCGTATTACAATCAATCAGCGATAGCCTCTGGCGCACACAGGGCGATACCCGCGAACGACTTGAATTACTCGCAAAAGATAGCATCGGTAAAATTGTAGCTCGAATACAGGCACAAAATACGGGCGCAACGCTTGATGATATACCGTTTTATGGCGCATCAAGCCATGCTGTTTTTAGCTTTGTGGAAACGACCTTAGCTCCCCTACTCGATAGTTGTGGAAAAAATGAAATACAACAATTCATGCGGGCTTTATCAGGAAAGTTTGTCCCCGCAGGATCAAGTGGCGCACCCACACGCGGACGTTTAGATGTCCTCCCCACTGGACGCAATTTTTACTCGGTCGATACACGCGCAATTCCCACCCGCACCGCTTACGAGCTAGGCAAAAAGTCAGCCGATCAGCTTATTATGAAACATTTACAGCAACACGGGGAGTATCCTAAAACCTTAGGTCTATCGGTGTGGGGAACGTCCACCATGCGGACAGGCGGTGATGATATTGCCCAAGCCTTTGCCTTAATGGGAGTTGAGCCAGTATGGGAGCCGATGAGCGGGCGGGTGATTGATATTAAGGTGCTTGCTGCGCTGCAACTTAACCGTCCGCGTGTGGATGTTACCTTGCGTATATCGGGATTTTTTCGTGATGCTTTCCCCAATGTGATTCGCTTGTTTGACAGTGCCGTACAGGTTATTGCAGATTTTGCCGACCCTGCCGACCTCAACCCCCTACGTGACCGCATCCAACAGGATATGCAGTTATTACAAGACAATGGTTTAACAAAAGTACAGGCAAGAGAACAGGCAGGTTTTCGCGTGTTTGGTTCTAAAGCGGGGAGTTATGGTGCAGGTTTGCAGGGCTTGATTGATGAACGCTGTTGGGAGGATAAAAGCGACCTCGCCACCGCCTACGTCAACTGGGGTGGCTATGCTTACGGCAAACAACAAACGGGTAAGGATGCCCATGCGATCTTTGAACACCGTTTATCACAGCTCGACGTGGTGGTGCAAAATCAAGACAACCGTGAACATGATCTGCTCGATTCCGATGATTATTACCAGTTTCAAGGCGGTATGACGAATGCCATTCGTGTATTACGAGGCAGCACACCCGAGGTGTATCATGGCGACCACTCCAACCCCGCATCCCCTAAAATCAGAACCTTAGAAGAAGAGCTAAATCGAGTGATTCGTGCGCGGGTGCTGAACCCCAAGTGGATAAAAGGAATGCAACGCCACGGCTATAAAGGCGCATTTGAAATGGCAGCAACGGTGGATTACCTCTTCGCCTACGATGCCACCACCGATTTAATCAAAGATTATCAATACGAAAAAGTCACCGACAGCTATTTACTCGAACCTGAAAATAAAGAATTTTTACAACAGAATAATCCACAAGCCATGAAAGAAATGGCAGAACGTTTATTAGAAGCAATGCAACGGGGATTATGGCAAGAACCAGAGGAATATCGTGATAAAATTGAAGATATTATATTGGCGTTAGATGAGCGTGAAGAAGGTATATCTATCAAGTTCAATAGAGCATAAAATTAATCCAACTCAGGAAGAAAAACATCTACTGACGTAAAACCTCTGCCCAATAAAAATCACGATTTCGACCTAAGCCTTTTAATTTTAATATTTTAATTTTATCGTTAGTGCGAAAAGCATGGATGATTTTGCCCATTTTACCTTTTTTAGGTTTGGCATCACGCACATAAAGGCTAGTCGCCTTAACAACGTATTGTTTACCTACCTGAGGGAGTTGTTTTTCTACATCTAAGGTTTGATTTTCCCATTTTCCTGAGTCAAAACGTCCTAGATAAATCCATCCTTGCGTCTTTTTTACGTTTACCGCAGGGTCATTACGACCTTCGGCGGTACTATCGGCAATATTTAATTGCAACTCAGGTTTATTTGCTATTGTATGATTTGACAGATGTGAAATACCTTCCTGCTTTGTCGCCAGAATATCAATAATATTTTTCCCCGTAATATCCAGTCCTCCAATGCTCTCCGTGGCTAATTGATTTCGACCAATGGGCATTTTTTCAATCGTTCCAACGTCAAGTTTAGGTTGGTTCGTCTGTGTATTATTTGCAATTTTAGGTGAGGCTTCTTTTTTTGCATTGGACGTTTTAGGTTTATTCTCCTCGGCTACGACTAAAGGTGTCATCGTCCCTTTTTTATTTGCCGTTATAGAAATAAGCTTAGAAGTTTCAGATGCCTTCTTTTTGTTTGTCGCTATTGCACTTGGAAGTGAGCGTTTTTTATTTTTAGCTTGTTTTTTAATCTTCTTATTCGCTGTCGCTACTATTTTTTTTAGCTTTATTCTTTGTTTGTCTTGATCCTTTTGCTTCGCTTTCATTAATAATAGCGTATTGGCATCAAGTTCTTTTTTAGCTGGGTTAGGAAAAACAGCAGGAGTTGTCGCTTTTTTTAATGGTTTAACTGCCGTTTTTTTACTTTGATTCTCTTGCGCTAAAAGAGCACTGACAACAGCCGCTCGGATTTCGTCATCACTAGGGGAGGAGTTAGCTGTAGACTTATTAAAACCAGTATCGGCAGAGACGTTCGATACAATAAGAAGGAAGAGAAAAAGTATAGAAGATATATTATTCACAGTATAGATCAGTCCGTTGACCGTAAGTAAATTAGCCCTAAATATAAAACTAATGCTGTAATTATTTTATACTATTTAGGTAACTTGTTAAGCCTATCATGTCAATACAAAGCCGTCAGTACAAAGTTTATCTTATCTTTAAAATTCAACCTTTCATAGACCCGCCAATCGTAGATTTTCTCTGTATGTATTATTTATGAGGGTGCATCAACTATTCCCTGCAAAGTATGCCTAGCTCTGAAAACAGAGCAACTGAGAGCAATATTTTGAACTTGTTGATGTACTACTATTTCAATAAATTTCAAGGAAGAAGTCATGATAAATAATATAATAAAAACGAATCCCATACAGAACGAGCCACAACAAAATAATAATGCAAAACAATTAGCTAATATACAAACAACACTTTCACAATTGCAATCAACTCCAGATTTTCAATCGAAAACCGCTGCATCCCCTGTATTGCAAAATTTGCTACAACTAATAAAAAATATCATCACACAGCTCAATCAAGAGCCAAATAAAAAATCAGAGCAAGAATCGAGCCCTAATAAAGAGAAGCAAAACAAACCCAAACAACAAGAACAATCCAAACCTTCACAATCAGGCAGTGATATAAAAGGCACAGAGGGCGATGACACCTTAAAAGGCGGCTACAATAATGACCGCATATTTGGATTAGGTGGTAATGACAGTCTAAAAGGTCGTCAAGGAGATGACTTTTTAGATGGTGGAGCGGGTAACGATAAGCTCTACGGTGGACGTGGAGATGATATATTAAGCGGCGGCAAAGGGAATGATTACTTATCTGGGGGCAGTGGTAATAACCAGTTATTTGGTGGTGCAGGCGATGATGTCTTAGCGAGTCGTCGTGGTACGAATGACTTTTTAGATGGTGGCTCAGGTACAGATACCGCAAGAATTAGAGGCAATATTGATAATTACTCTCTGCAAGTGACTACAGTTCTCCCTCCAAGCGTAAAGCCTGGCGATGTTATTCCACTAGGCGGACCTGTTGATAATGGCATTATCCTCACCCATAAAACCACAGGGCAAAAAATCACGGTCACGAATACTGAAAAGTTTAGATTCAATGATGCACGCTTATCATTTGATGAGATGAAACAACGTGCTTCAGAGCAAGAAGCACCAAAAACCTTGGATACCTCCTCGATTTCTCCTAATAAGCTATTAGCTTTGTTTGATAATCACGGCATTCCTGGAATTATTGGCAGTGTTAGCATTTTAGATAGCAATAAAGACGGTAAATTAAGTGCAGGTGATGTGGCTATTTTATCAGGTGGTTTTACAGGCGGAGAAATTACACGTAAAACATTAACTGAAGCAGATATACAAAAGCTCACCGATACAAGCCCCTCAGATACACAGACAACTTTAGATAAAAATAAGCAGAAATGGGCGGATAGTGGCATTAAAAACTATAGCTATGAGTTCCGACGCTCATGTTTCTGTCTGCCTGACTACACTCGTCCTGTAAAAACAACGGTTGAGAATGGCGAGGTTAAATCGTCGCACTATGCCAACGGCAATCAAGAAACTGTTCCTGATCAATTTAAAGAAAATAAGCAATCGGTCAATGGACTTTTCGATATTATCCAAAAAGCTATCGATAATGGCAGACAGCTTGAAGTTAGCTATGATAGTAAAACAGGTATGCCAACAAAAATTGTTATCGATAGAGACCAAATGCCTGTTGATGGTGGACAAACCATTACGGCTGGCAACTTACAAGATTTAGATCATCCAAGCAAAGAAATACCATTATCAAAACCACAGCGTCAACAAACGCTTAATCTATTTGGCTACATTGCGAGTGGTAATGAAAAAGTCAGTATTTTAGATAGTGATGGCAATGGTAAAATTAGTGTGGGTGATATTGCCATGCTAGATAATCAAAAAGTCACATTAGGTAAAGCGGCTGTTAGGCAAATCACCGATACACCTACTAGCAAGCCTTTCAGCTTAAGCGACACTCAACAGCAACAAGCCCTTGATATTTTTTCTGCACCTGTCGAAAGATCACGTAACCATTATGTCAATATTTATGATAGCAATGGCGACGGCAAAGTCAGCAAAGGTGATATTGCCATTCATATGGTTACCCCGAGTGTTGTGCCAGCCGTATTTGGTTATCATAGCCCTCGAACAGAAGTAGAGAGAACCACGCTAACCGCCGCGCAAGCAGAACAAATCAATAATAGTGGATCAAACACAGAGCTAAATCTCACTAAAAAACAGCATAAAGAGATAGCAAATTACTTTAACAAAGGCACAACCACCTACACAGGAACTGTCATAGACAACGATGCGAGTGGTGATTTAAGTGTGGGCGATACCGTAAAACTTTCCATTGGTGGTGTTGCAGGTAATATTCCCATTGACCATACCTTAACGGCTGAAGACCTAGCAGCAATCCAAGGTGCTGATAAACCATTATTAGATATTTCCAATGGGCTTTCTGATACACAAAAAGCACGTTTAAGTCAGGCTATTTTTCCTCAAAATATTGCCTATATAGGTAATGCTCCTTCGCTTGATAGCGTCGTAGATAACAATAAAGACGGCAAACTGTCAGTCGGCGATACCATTGTAGTACGTCGCTTTAATGAGCGCACAGGACAATACGACTTTAGCAAGCAAGCGTTAACACAGGTTCAATTAGACCGCTATATTGCAGGAGAATCGTATATTCGCAATGAGCAAAAACCGTTAGAACTCAGCGATAAACAACAAGCCGCGATTGGCGCACGCTTTAATCGTCTGCCACCTCCTGGTACAGCTGACTTCCCAACCATTACTTATGAAGGTGTCGCAATAGACAAAGACGGTGATGGCGAGTTAAGTGTAGGCGATACCGTCAGATTAAAATCATCAGGTGGCTTTAGAATTGGTGGCGATACAATTACAGAGCATGTTTTAACGCAAGCAGATATTGATGCTATTAACCGAGATACAAGCAATCCTTTATTGGATATATCCAATGGATTATCCGAAGAGCAACGTAACCGATTATATGATGTTATTTTTAAGGGCGGTTTATTTGGAGGCTCAGCTCCTCATATCCAATCTATTTTTGATGGTAATTCAGACGGAAAAATATCAGCAGGTGATACCGTTATTATAGAGCATCGCACACCTGCAATTGGAACAACCAGCAATGAGCCTGATCGTATAGATGCAGTCAGAATTGATTTCCACACCTTAACACAAGAAGAGGTTGATCGTTTTCTTGCAAATAAACCTGTCAATCAAGAACCACCACTTGATGGTACAACATGGCAATTACAGCAAATAGGTTCTGAAGCACCTTATAAAAATCAGCATTCAAGCTTATCTTTTGATGGCTCAAAAATAGCTTATAGTGATGGTATTAATCGTCATGGAGGCAACTTTGATAGTAGTCAAACAGGTGATTTCTCAGTTGGCAATATCTTTGGAACTAAAATAGGCTCAGGCGACCCTGCACAAAATGCAAATGCACAGGCGATTAATCAGGGGATTTCTTCTGCAAGTCATTATGATATTTCTGATGATGGCAATACCTTAACTTTCTTTGATAAAAATGACCAAGCAACACTGGTTTACAGTAAAGGAACCCCTGAAAAAGAAGTTGAGATCACTGCAACAGCCAGCCAAGATAATGCGATTCGTACACGTTTCAATATAGGTAAAAACGATCAGTACATCCTCACCGATAAAGACCAAAGCAATGCGCTAAGTGCAGGTGATGAAATATCCATAGAACGAGGCGATGCGATAGAAAGTATCACTCTAACGGCTGATGATATTGCTGCTATCAACCCCGCAACGTTCACGCTAGAAGAAAGACTCGCCTACTTAGATAACAAAAACTTTGTATCAGACGAGCTATTAGAAAGAGGTTTAGGGGGTAACGGTGTTGTATTAGGTCACTGGAATATCAATTTTAATGGTGGCGAATTTAGTTGGAGATACTCAGATGTTGTAGAGGGAGGAAAATATGATATTTCAGGTAATGATATATCACTCAATCGCTTTGATGGCAATCAACTAGCCTTTAAGGTGTATCCAGACCAAAATGCAATAGAGATTGGTGGACAACGCTATAGTCGTGCATAAATTTCCATTCATGTAGGGACAAGGCATGCCTTGTCCCTACGTCCCTACAGGGAATTGCCAATAGAGTTTTTTAAGCAATTTACTCTTCTTTCAAAATAGGCAACCTAATTTCAACGACTAAGCCAGGATGGTTATCGGATAACTGAATTTCAGCATCATGTAAATCTATAACAGCCTTCACTAAACTTAAACCCAAACCATTTCCTACAGTACTACGTGCATTATCTAAACGTACAAAGCGTTTAAAGACGTGCTCGTATTGGTCTTCTGGAATACCTAAACCCGTATCACTAATGGTGATGATCAGGTTTTTCTCATCAGCATGGGCATGTAGCTGAATACTGCCATTGCAGGGTGTGTACTTAACTGCATTATCTAATAGGTTGGTAAGTGCTTGGGCAAGTAGTTGTTGATTGCCTTGTAAGGTTAAATTATCTGTTACTTGATATTCAAATTTTATATTTTCTTCTTCTGCCACAACATCATATAACTCTCCCATATTGTTCAGTAAAAGGCTCATATCAACAGACTCAAACTTTTTACGTTTTGTACCTGATTCAGTTTGTGCGATATTTAGTAGGGCATTGAAGGTATTAATCAGCGCGTCTACATCTTCAATGGCTTCTTGTTGTGCTTGTTGATAATCAACGGTGCTAGGATCTTTTAGTTGTGTTATTTCTAGACGATTACGCAAGCGATTTAAAGGGGTGCGTAAGTCATGCGCTAGATTATCGGTCACTTCTCGCATACTTTGCATCGATTGTTCTAAGCGTTGCAACATACGATTAAGCACAAGACTTAAGCGGTCAAACTCATCATTACGACGGGTAAAGGGCATGCGTTGTGTTAAATCACCCTCTATAATTTCCCCTGCGGTATGGCGTATCATATCAATACGTTTTAATACACTGCGCCCCATTAAAATACCACCTAGCAATGCTAAGGTGAAAATAATAACGATCGCACTGATAATAATGCTAAATATTTTATTTAATAATTTTTTTTGTTGATTTAAGTCTGCACCAACTAAAAGCAAATGATTATTGGGTAAAATGGTCAGTAAAACACGCGCGGGATCTTTCTTTTGTGTACGAGGAATTAAACGCGAAATATCACCCAAAGGCATAGTGCTATAAGCTTGTCGCCTATCTGCACTAATATATTCCGGGTTGAATGACTTGTTAATATCGCGCCCTCTTCTATCAAGTAAGGCGTAAATAAAAAAGGTGGTGCTTGCATCTGAATTACGACGTTGAATAGTTTGCGCTAAGGCATCAAAACGGTCGGTGTGATAACGGTTCATCAGCACATCGGTTTCTAACTGTAAACGTTCATCAGTTTGATGTTTAATTTGCTCAGCAACAAACCAGTAAATAATGGCTAAAGTCGTTGCGGCTATTAAACTAAACAATAAAGCATAGATAAGAGAAAGGCGGAAAGCATTGGTATTAAGCAGACGATGAAAATTAGAGATTTTATTCATAAGTGATGCGGTTTATGAGCCATCTTCATCAGGGTCATATAAAGAATAGCCTGCACCACGAATGGTATGCAATAAGGCCACATCAAACTCACGGTCTATTTTTGAACGCAGACGACTAATATGCACATCAACCACATTGGTTTGTGGATCAAAATGGTAGCCCCACACCTTTTCTAGCAACATGGTTCGGGTGACGACTTCTCCCGCATGGCGCATTAATTGCTCTAGCAGAATAAACTCGCGTGGCTGTAAGTTAATCACCTGCCCCGCTCTTGATACACTGTGTTTGATAAGATTCATTTCTAAATCTCTCACCGTCAACCTACTCTGCTCTTGTGCAGGTTGTGAGCGTCGCATTAAGGCTTGTAAGCGCGCCATTAACTCACTAAACGCATAGGGTTTTACAAGATAATCATCCCCACCTGCTTGTAAACCTTCAACGCGGTGATCAACCTCACCTAATGCACTTAAAATTAAAACAGGTGTGACAATACCTTGTTTGCGAACCTCTTTAATGACCGACAAACCATCACGTAATGGCAACATACGATCAATCACCAGCACATCATATTTATTCTTTAATGCCATTTGCAAACCTTCCTCACCATCTTCGGCATGGTCGGCAATATGTCCACTTTCGCTTAATCCTTTTTGGATAAAGGAAGCCGTTTGTAAGTCATCTTCTATTAGTAAAATATTCATAATAAATCCAGTATACGGCAGGATAAGAGGCAAGGATTAATTAATATTCCGTAACCTTATGGAAAAGCGCTAGTAAGACCGCATATGTAATACTGTCACCATATTTTAAAGATTTACAAAAAGGAAACAGGTCAATGATAAAAACCATGACACGAACAGCACCACAAACAATAGCAAAACATCCCTTAGCTAATATTTTAACGGCACTCTTATTGATAGTGATGGTAGTGAGCGCAAGTATTTCAAGTGCATATGCTTACGAACTGCCCGACTTAACGACTTTGATAGAAAAAAACCGTAAGGCGGTGGTGAATATAAAAGTAGAAATGGAAAGTGACGATACTCTGCCTGTAGAAATTGAGCAATTACCAAAGGAATTACAAAAATTCTTTAAGCAAATGCCTCACTCTAAAATGCCCAAAAGACATGGAAAAAAACCTTCTGGTAAAGCCTATGGCTCTGGTTTTGTGCTGTCTGCCGATGGTTATATCATAACGAATGCGCATGTTGTTAAAGATGCAACATCCATTAAAGTGACGCTCAGTGATAAGCGCGAGTTAACGGCTAAATTAATTGGTTCAGATAAAAGCAGTGATATTGCTTTATTAAAAATTAAAGCAACTGGCTTACCAGCACTAGAACTTGGTAATTCATCGAGTTTAAAGGTCGGTCAGTGGGTGTATGCTATTGGCGCACCGTTTGGTTTAGATTACACCGCGACGCAAGGTATTGTGAGTGCCTTATCACGTCATCTACCTGATGGTAACTATGTCCCTTTCATTCAGACCGATGTTGCGGTAAACCCTGGTAATTCAGGTGGTCCATTGTTTGATCTTAATGGTAAAGTGGTGGGGGTTAATTCTATGATCTATAGCCGTAGCGGTGGCTATATGGGTGTATCGTTCTCCATCCCTGTTAATTTAGTGAAAAGCGTAGCAGAACAGTTGAAAACTAAAGGCTATGTAAGCCGTGGTAAATTAGGCGTACATATTCAAGATTTAAGCCAAGAATTAGCCACATCCTTCCAATTAAAATCTCCAGAAGGCGCATTAGTTGCTAAAGTTGAAAAGAATAGCGCAGCGGAGAAAGCGGGAATTTTATCAGGCGATGTGATTATTGGCTACGGTGATGCGCCTATACGTTCAGCGGCAGACTTACCTCCTCTTGTCGGTGCGACACTCATAGGTAGTGAAATATCAGTGAAATTAATTCGTAATGGTGAAGAGAAATCCATTGGCATAAAAGTGGGTGAATTAGAAAATAAAGCAGGTAAAGAGAAGAGTGAAATAGCAAAGGTACATAACGGCGAAGGTCTAGGTTTATTGGTTGCACCATTAAACGATAAGCAACGCACTAAGGCAAAACTAAGCGCAGATAGCAATGGTGTTTATATCTCTAAAGTTATTCCAGACAGTATTGCAGATGAAGCAGGATTTAGAAGTGGCGATATTGTACGCTCATTTAACAATCAGAAAATTGCAACTCCTGCCGATTTAAAGCAAGCGGTTAAAGACATGCCAAAGGGAAAACCTGTTGCGGTACTCTTAATTAGAGGTACACAAACTCGTTTTCTTGCGGTTATAAAGAAGAAATAAAATTTGGCGAAAGCCAAAAGATATAGGACGAAAGTCCAATAATAAAAATAATGGGATAGCGGTGTAAGAGTGATGATCTTACACCGCTTTTTTGTAACCGTTCACCTACCCCCTGAAATTCGCCATTTCTGCGTTAAAAAATGATCATTTACACCTGTAAACTCACATTTTTTGCCTTGAACTGACAAATTTCAGGGGGTATCTGAACGATTACCAAAAAATTAGTAACTACTCAACGTAATTCATACTGCTTAGATTGTGCTCTATTTTATTCAATATCAAGGCGAAAGCGCAGAGTTTATAGATATAAATGAGCACTTTCAACGCAGAGCTTGGGTAAAATAGAGTACGAGATGAGTAGTTATTACATTTCCCACTTAGTTAAAGAAGAACGATTAAAACTCAGTTGATATATCCGCACCCTTCGACTAGCTCCCTGAGCTTGTCGAAGGGTGCGGATAGTTTACTATTGTTTAGCCAGTCTTCATGTGGCTGGGAAATGTAATATAAAAATTAATCAGTAAAAATCATTCGATAAGCAGCATAGGTACTTGCAGTAATCATTGGGAACACAATCAATAAACCCAAACCTAATGGAATTGCACCTAGAATCATAAAGATAACAATTAAAACAAACCAAATAATAAGCGGTAGAATATTCTTTACACAGCCTTTAAAACTTAACTTCATCGCTGCTAGTGCTTTCATATCATGGAAAACAACTAATGCAGGGGCAAAAATAACGATAAACATCAATGGGAATAGTAATATTAAGTAGAAGAGTCCTGCTATCTTCAAGCTACCATAAGCTGCCATTATTTCAGCAGGGTCAGGGTTTCCTCCCGCTTGTGCCGCCGCTAAGGTTGAAAAACTATCAAAGCCGCCTGTCATATAAGCAATAACGGCTGTTAATAGTAATAAAACAATAATCCCGAGCAGATAAAGCGCACCAACCGTAAGAAGCGCGCCCGCATGTTTTTGGAAACCTGCAAATAAATGTCCAACGGTCATTTTTTGACCTTTAGCAATCGCATAAGTACCAATCATCAAGCCGCCCATAAAGACAGGGTTTAAGACAGACGTTGCTACAGAGCCTAAAACAGGGATAAGACCAAATAAAACCATGATAATAAACATGATAATCATATTTATTATCCAAAATAATGGTGATGCTTTGAAAGAAGCAAAACCTGATTTTATCCAAGCCCACGCTGCACCTGCTGAGTTACTTTTAGGAGAAGCGGCAAGAATCAAATCTGTCCCTTCCGCGTTTATATCTTCAACATGAGACGTAGGCGGAGCATATGGGTTTTCTGATGACATTTTTTAACCTCGTAATTTATAAATACGACCATAAAGTGATCGCTTGTTTTTATGTTTATGTTTATTTCCACCAAAAAAATAATGATGAAAAAATAAGTATAGGAGTTGATTTATTTTTTGTAAAACCAGTAATAGATAATAAATCAAACTATATTTCTGAGAGCATATATTAGAGATCATGGATCATAGCTGAATCCGCATTGAAGTCACGGATTCAGCTTAAAAACTACCCCAAAATAACTTCCTAAATTCTGTGTTATAAAAATTGTCGAACTTAGTAACTATGCACTTTATACTTCATGCTTTAAAACTCACGTGAGAGAAAACATGAAACTACCTCTTTTGAAAAATGTATGTTGGGTGCAGACTTTATTCTTCATGATGATTTTTTGTTTATTTATCTTCACGTTATTGAGTGGCTGTGGCACGAAAGGTGATTTATATATCCCTGATCGTCCATCCAACTCAAAAATCATCACAAAAGGTTAAGTCCTATGGATTACTTCGACTATAAAAATAATCAATTATTTGCTGAAGATGTGGCGGTACAAGCGATTGCTCAACAGCATGGAACGCCGTGTTATATCTACTCACGTAAAACCTTAGAGCGTCATTGGAATGCGTTTAATGATGCTTTTGGTGAGCATAAACACTTAATTTGTTACTCCGTTAAAGCCTGTTCCAATATTGCAATTCTTAATCTCTTTGCTCGTATGGGGTCTGGTTTTGATATTGTTTCTGTAGGGGAGTTAGCGCGTGTTTTAGCTGCTGGTGGTGATCCTAAAAAAGTAGTCTTTTCGGGTGTGGGTAAACGTAGCGATGAAATGCAGCGTGCCTTAGAAGTAGGAATTCGTTGTTTTAATATTGAGTCCAAAGCAGAGCTGGAGCGCCTTAATGAGGTCGCTGCTAGTATGGATAAAGTGGCCGCTATCTCCATTCGTGTTAATCCCGATGTCGATGCCCAAACCCATCCTTATATATCAACGGGTTTAAAAGAAAATAAATTTGGCATTGATATTAATAAAGTAGAAGCCGTTTACGAACGTGCAGCCGCGATGAAAAATATCCAAGTCGATGGTATTGACTGTCATATTGGCTCACAACTGACCGAGCTTGCGCCCTTTATGGATGCCTTAGAGCGCGTTATTGATCTGGCAGAACGATTAGAGAAAAAAGGTATTAATATACATCATCTTGATTTAGGCGGTGGTTTAGGGGTGCAATACGATGATGAAACACCACCTTTACCTGCGGATTACACCAAAGCACTGTTCAGCAATGAAAAGCTTAAAAACTATGAAGTACTGATTGAACCCGGTAGAGCGATTGCCGCCAATAGCGCCATTTTAGTCACGCAAGTAGAATACCTTAAACACAATGAGGAAAAGAATTTCGCCATTGTAGATACCGCCATGAATGATTTAATCCGCCCCTCGCTCTATCAAGCATGGCAAAACATTATTCCTGTGGAGCAGAAAAATGATGCCCAGACACAAGAATATGATGTCGTCGGCCCTATCTGTGAAACAGGTGATTTTCTTGGCAAAAGTAGAGCCTTAGCGGTGCAACAAGGAGATTTATTAGCGATTCGATCCGCAGGTGCTTATGGTTTTACCATGTCATCCAACTACAACACACGCCCACGCGCAGTAGAAGTGTTAGTTGATGGTGATAAAGTACACGTAATTCGCCAACGTGAAAGCATCGAATCATTATTTGCTAATGAAACGCTCTTGCCCGAATAGGTGCTTAGGACTCCAAACTAAATAACTAGAGGAACTTAACTTGCTTTTTTGTCCCAGCTTGAATGATCTCAAATCGTTGCGTAGAATAACTATGCGCCTATTGAGATCATCCAACCTGAAACAAAAATTCTGTGTTATCTTCCTCTAGTTATTTAATTCGAAGTCCTTAGTATGAAATTAAACTATGAAATACGCAAAACCTCGGCAACGATTGATAAAACCGTTATCTGGCTACATGGCTTAGGTGCGGATGGCAATGATTTTGTACCGCTCATCCCCGAGTTAAAATTACCCAAAGAGGCGGGAATTCGGTTTATCTTTCCCCATGCACCCGTACGCCCTGTGACTTTAAATAACGGTATGAAAATGCCTGCATGGTACGACTTACTATCACTTGAACGAGGCAAAACAGCCAATAAAGACGATGTGCTAGCCACAGTTTCTTGGATTGCTAAACTTATCGATGCCGAGATTGAAAAAGGTATTGCCGCAGAAAATATTGTATTAGCAGGATTCTCCCAAGGCGGCGTGATCGCCTTGCAAACTGCCTTGCGTTATCCACAAACACTGGCGGGTATCATGGCATTATCAACCTATCTTCCCTTCGCAGAAAGTACCTTAGCGCAGATTAAAGACAAGCACCGTAACATCCCCGTGTTTGCCGCACATGGCATACAGGACCCTGTGATACCTTTATTAAGCTGGCAAACTTATGTGCCACAATTAAAAGAAGCAGGTTTGCAGGTTGAAGATCATTCATACCCTATGGAGCATTCTTTGTGTGCGGAGGAGATTGTGGATATTAGTCGATGGTTGCAGGCGGTTTTTAAACTATTGTAGCGACAAGGCATGCCTTGTCGCTACCGAAAAGCCATCTATTTGGCATAGCTTCTTTCAATATAAGCATCCACAATCGCCTGAAAATCAACGGCTATTTGGTCGCCTTTCAAGGTCACTGTTTTCACGCCATCTTCATAAACAGGTGCGACAGGTTTTTCACCTGTACCGGGCAGGCTAATACCAATATTGGCATGTTTACTTTCCCCAGGTCCATTCACCACGCAACCCATTACCGCAACGGACATTTCTTCTACACCTTTGTATTGTGTTTTCCACACTGGCATTTGATTACGCAAATACGATTGAATATCTTCAGCTAAATGCTGGAAATAATCACTGGTTGTACGTCCACAACCGGGGCAAGCGACGACTTGTGGCGTAAAAGAGCGTAAGCCGAGTGTTTGTAATATCTCTTGCCCCACAATCACTTCTTTCTCACGTGGCGCACCTGGCTCTGGGGTGAGTGATATGCGAATGGTATCGCCAATCCCTTCTTGCAATAAGATGGATAATGCCGCCGTTGAAGCAACAATTCCCTTGCTCCCCATGCCTGCTTCTGTCAGCCCTAAATGCAGTGGATAATCGCACTGTGCCGCTAAATCTCGGTAGGTGCGAATTAAATCTTGTACACCACTTAATTTACAGGAGATGATGATTTTATTATGCACTAATCCATACTCTTCAGCCTTTTTTGCACTGGATAATGCCGATTCGATTAAAGCATCGTGTTGTACATCACTAACTTCTCTAGGACTATCAAGTTGGGCATTTTCATCTAATTTACGTGCTAATAATTCTTGATCTAGCGAGCCCCAATTTACCCCAATGCGTACAGGCTTATCATATTTAATCGCAAATTCAATCATCTGCGAAAACTGCTCATCACGACGTTTACCACGCCCTACATTACCTGGGTTAATGCGATATTTTGCTAAAGCAACAGCACATTCTGGTACAGCGGTTAATAACTTATGCCCGTTAAAATGAAAATCACCAATCAAAGGCACATCACAGCCCATCTTATCCAAACGCGCACGAATTTCAGGGACAGCCTGCGCCGCTTCAATCGTATTCACCGTCAGACGCACCAACTCAGAACCCGCCTTTGCTAACTCAGCCACCTGTTGCACTGTGCGGACGACATCGACGGTATCGGTATTAGTCATCGACTGAATCACGATAGGCGCATCGCTCCCCACAGAAATATGACCCACGCGAACCGTGACAGTTTGATGACGAGAAATTGATGACATGGAAGCACCCCTTATATTAATTTTTTATTCACTAAATTTTAACAGAATTTATTAACAACATCCCTTTGCACTGCTACATTACTGTAATGAAACTACATCAAGCTCAATTTAGCACGCAAACCAACGGACGTAACAGCTACAATATCACCCAAAAGATCGAACAGATTATTGCAGAAAGTGGGATAACAACAGGCTTATGCCACGTCTTTATTCATCATACTAGCGCCTCACTGATCATCACCGAAAATGCTGACCCTGATGTACGCCGTGATTTAGAAACTATTTTTAAACGATTAGCTCCTGATGGCGACCCTGAGTATTACCATACCTTAGAAGGTGTCGATGATATGTCGGGGCATGTGCGTAGCGTACTCACACAAACTGAAATAACGCTCCCTGTTCGTCATAACCGCTCTGCTTTAGGTACGTGGCAAGGTGTATTTTTATGGGAGCATCGTACAGGGCGTTTTCAGCGTAATATAACGGTGACAGTGACGGGAGTTTAAGTGCTTGTCCGTGTTGTTCCGTGTAGTCTGTGGTTTTAAATTATTCACACCACTTAAAACCTCATACACCTAACTCTTTAAACGATACCCTGTTTTAAACATCCACGCGACGACACTTAAACAAATACCTAAAAATAATAAAATCATCGCTAGGCTTAGCCCAATACTTACATCCGAGACACCAAAAAAGCTCCAACGAAAGCCACTAATCAGGTAAACCACGGGGTTAAAGAGCGTCACAGTTTGCCAAAAAGGTGGCAACATGCTCACGGAGTAAAAACTACCGCCAAGAAACACTAATGGTGTTATCACCAATAAAGGAATGAGCTGAAGTTTTTCAAAATTATTTGCCCATAGCCCAATAATAAAACCAAATAAACTAAAGGATATACAGGTTAAAATTAAGAAGGAAAACATCCATACGGGGTGTTTAATCTCTAGCTCAACAAAAAAACTGGAGGTGATAAGAATAATCATGCCAATAATAAAAGACTTGGTCGCGGCAGCGCCCACATAGCCTAATAAAATCTCAAAATGTGACAGCGGTGCTGACATTATCTCATAAATAGTGCCTGAGAATTTTGGAAAAAAGATACCAAAAGAGGCGTTGGCAATACTTTGTGTTAATAGTGTCAACATCAACAAACCGGGCACAATAAACGAGCCATACGGTACGCCGTCGATACTTTGCATCCGTGAGCCAATCGCCGAGCCAAAGACGATAAAATACAGTGAGGTCGAAAGCACGGGGGAGGCGATACTTTGAAATAAGGTATTCCATGTGCGTAACATCTCGTGTTGATAAATGGCTTTTACGGCTTGAATATTCATGCACTTTCCCTCACGAGATTAACGAAAATATCTTCTAATGAACTTTGCTTGGTTTGTAGGTCTTTTAACTCTAATCCTGAGCTATTGATTGCCTGCATTAAGGTGGTGATGCCAGTGCGCTCCCCGCGTGTATCGTAGTTGTAGGTGAGCATTGTACCATCTGTGGATAATTCTAAATGATAGGCGACTAAGGATGCAGGTATCTCAGTGATTGGATCTTTTATTTCGATAATTAACTGTTTTCGCCCAAGTTTTTGCATCAACTCCTGCTTATCTTCAACTAATAGTAATTTACCATCGTTGATTACACCGACACGATCCGCAATTTCTTCGGCTTCTTCGATATAGTGGGTTGTTAAAATAATGGTCACACCAGACTCGCGTAGGCGATGAACGATTTTCCACATATCTTTGCGTAGCTCAACATCTACCCCTGCGGTTGGTTCGTCAAGAAATAAAATCTGTGGTTCATGCGCTAAGGCTTTACCAATCAGTACCCTGCGCTTCATGCCTCCTGATAAAGCACGTAGTTCACTGTCTTTTTTATCAAATAAAGAAAGGTCTTTCAGCAGTTGCTCAATAAACGCTTTATCGGGCTTTTTACCAAATAAGCCACGGCTAAAGCTCAACGTACCAAACACCTTATCAAAGGCGGCAATACTGAGTTCTTGAGGCACTAAACCAATACGTGAACGTGTTTCCCGATAGTTGTTGATAATATCAAAGCCATCAACCGTGACCGTGCCAGAAGACGGAGAAACTAATCCGCAGATAATCGAAATTAAGGTCGTTTTACCTGCGCCATTTGGACCTAACAACGCCAGAATCTCCCCTTTTTTAATCTCTAAATTGACATTTTTTAATGCTTCATGCCCTGTATCATAGGTTTTGCAGAGATTTTTTATAGATATAATATTTGTCATAGGTCTCGTGAGTAATTTCTTGATGCTTTCTTAAGGACTCCATCAACATGGTTTTGATGAATACAGAGCAAAAATGATGCGTTTTATCGACAATAAGCTTCATTTTAAAACGTTTTAATAAAATTCCCTATACCCTTAGCTACACTGAGGTATAATAAGGACTCAGGATTAAATAACTAACGCAACTTAACGTGCCTTTTTGTCCCAGCTTGAATGATCTAAAATCGTTGCGTAGAATAACTATGCGCCTTTTTAGATAATCCAATCTGAAA
>QOAQ01000028.1 GCA_003972955.1 Aquificaceae bacterium | reverse complement strand
GCATCACGAGAAATATCCCAGTCACTTAAACCATCATTGAGCCATTCTTTCATTTTATTGGCGATTTCGGTTTGCACAGAACCACTATCAATCCACTCTTTTAGAAAATCAGCAAAATCATTGAGTTTAAAGAAGTAGTGTTCACTGTCTTTTTCGATAGGGGTTGCACCTGTTACAACAGAGTAAGGGTTGATAACGTCTGTAGTGGAATAGGTTGCACCGCAGTTATCACAATTATCACCGTACTGGTCTGCTGCACCACATTTAGGGCATTCACCTTTGATAAAGCGGTCAGGTAAAAACATATTGGCTTCAGGGTCATAGGACTGCTTGATGACTTTTTGGCTAATATGCCCACCTTCTTTAGCTGCAAGATAGATGGCGGAGGATAATTCACGGTTTTCATCGGAATGAGTTGAATGGAAATTATCAAAGGCGACATTAAAATCGGCAAAGTCGGCTTGATGCTCAATATTTGATTTGTCAATTAGCTCTTGAGGCTCAATGCCTTCTTGTTGAGCGCGTAGCATAATGGGTGTGCCATGTGCATCGTCTGCACAAACGTAATAGCAGGTATTGCCACGTAGACGTTGAAATCGTGCCCAAATATCAGTTTGGATGTATTCCACCATGTGACCTAAATGAATAGGGCCATTTGCATAGGGGAGGGCGCTGGTGACTAGAATTTTACGTTTACTCATGTGCTTCAATTTCTTTATTGGGTTTAAAGAGAGTTTTTGAGGACGGTAAAGTAACAGCTTGTCTATTTTATTGGTAGTATATTGAGACTTTTGCATGAAATTGATAACATTTCAGACAAAAATATTTTGATATATGTGATATTGATAATATCTACGTAAGAGTGTGCAACACTATCTCCTTGTGCTACAACTACTTATGGGGAAAAGGCAATATTTGGGGTGAGTCTAAAAGGTGAATGGATGAAGTATAAAATAATTGTTACGGGGCCTGTGGGGTCTGGTAAGACAACCGCGATAAATTCTTTGACCAACGACGATGCCTTCGTAACAGATGTGCTTGTCAGCGACAATGATGAAGTCACAAGTCAAAGAAAGTTAAATACGACCGTAGCAATGGATTTTGGTGTTGTTCAGGTAGGTGAAGATATGGCTTATGTCTATGGAACACCGGGGCAGCAACGCTTTAATTTTATGTGGGATATTCTTTCTCAAGGTGCGCGTGGCATTATTATTTTGCTCGATACAACCCGCAACTATCCTTTTCGAGACCTAAAATATTACGTTGATAGCTTTTCCGATTTGATTGCATCTAATAAGCTCATTGTAGGCGTAACACGCTCTGATGAGAGCAATGAGGTCTCTTTGTCAACGTATCAACTCTGGCTTAAAGAATTGAACCTCGATGCTGAAGTGCGGTTTATTGATGCTCGAAAGAAAAGTGATGTTGAGCAGTTAGTGCATACTTTAGTGGCTGATATCATCGCTACTGCTGAAAAAACGGCGATAACAAAGGAGAATGATGTTGTTAGTGAGGATGCTTCTGCTGTCGCCGATAAGCCTGTCAAAGATGATATTATAGAGAAATCATCGGTGAATTTAGTTGATGTAGAACCTCAAGCGGCTTCTTCGGACGAGGTGTTGGAGTTGAATGAAACATCGTTACAGCAGGTCGCTACTTTAAAAGGTGTTAATGGTGTAACATTAACCAACTCTATCGGCGAGTTGTTGCATTCTACTATCAATGATGATGATATTAACGAGTTCATTGCTTTTTTGTCAGGTATCACACCTGTTTTAGAAGATGCAACAAATATGGGGGCAATTCACCGAATTATGTTACGAGGTCCTCATGATGAAAACTTAACGGTCTTTGTTGAAGAAGAGCGTTCATTAGGTGTTAGTTCCGACAAAGCAGTGTCTGTGCCAGCTCTGAGTCAAAAAATAGAGGATATGCTACAGTGGGTTTAGTTTGATGGAGAGTATACTAAAAGGTATCGCATTGCTTCGAGGTGTACATCATGCCTGTATTTATCAAGAGGGGAAAGATCCCGTTTCTACATTCCCTGATGATATGTCTGATTCCATGACCTTGTCGCATGATTTAATTGATCAGATTTTTTCTGCATTAAAAGCGATTGATAAATCACATAACGAAATTTATTTCTCAATAGGGGATAAATTTTTAGTCGGTTATTTAGTACAAGAGACGTGTATTATTATTTTATTGACTGATAAAAAAATTAATTTCCCTTTGGTTAATATGGGTGTTAAGTCTGCGTCAACTAAAATACAACGAAAAATTAAAGAAGAACAGGAAGAAAAAATAGCAAGTTTATCCCCGCAAGGAGAAACAGACCAAAGCCCCCCAACCGATGCTGATTTTCAGCCTGTATTAGATCAACTGTCAGAAATTTTAAAAACATACTTAGGTCCAGCTGCTATTTTTGTATTTGAAGACGATGTTACAAAGTGGAAGAAAACCTATCTTCAAACACGTGAAAATTTACCAAATTTAGTTGAGATTATTCAGCAGGAATTAGACCCCAAGACCGAACAGAAAGAATTTGCGCAGCAGGCTCAAGCGGTGTTGGATAAATTCTCAGAAACTTAAAAATGACACGCTAGAATTGAGAAAATATTTTCCCTTATTTCTTAAAAATATTTCTAATACCTGAATCTGCATTTAACCTTACGGATTCAGGTTAGATTTAAGTGAATCTTTTATAGAGCAACAATAAAGACAGATATATTATGAATAGTATAAAAAACAAACTTTTATTGGTTTTATTGTTAGTAACTTTATTACCAACACTGTTGATTGGTGGCTATACCTTTTTCTCAACAACGGAATCGTTAAAAGAAAGTAGTATATCTGCGCATAAAAGTAGAATGTTGTTAGTTCAAGAGCAAATTAATGGTTACTTAGGAAATGTAAGTAGCGATGTGTTTTATTTGAGAGACTTTCCTGCATTGCATTTGTATTTGTCTGCTTTAGAGTCTGATAGTAGTAATTCAGAACGCTTACTACTTACTAATTTACGCTCTAGTTTCGCCAAGTTTTCCGCGCAAAAGAGAATTTATGATCAAGTACGTTTTATTGATATTTCAGGCAAAGAGGTTGTGCGTGTTAACCACTCTGGTGGCAAGACTAAAATAGTATCAGAAACTAAATTAAAATCTAAAAAGACAAGGGGTTATGTTAGTGAGTCATTAAAACTTAAAAAAGATAAGTTGCTAATTACTAAGCTTGATTTAAATCGTGAGCTAGGAAAAATAGAGGAGCCGTACAATCCAACCATTCGTTTTGCAACATCTGTTTTTGATAAGAAAAACAAATTGCAAGGTGTTGTTATTTTAAATGTTAAGGCACAAAAGATCATAGATATCATCGCTTCCCAGTCGATTGACGGCGAAACTTTAGCCTTTATAGATAGCGATGGTTATTACTATTACCACCCCGATGGAAAGAAAGTCTGGAGTAGTATTCGAGAATTAAATAAAGAAGCAAATCTATTTAAAGAGCGACCTGAGCTAAAAGATAAAATATCTCGTGCAACAGATGTCCAAGATATAGAAACGAGTGATGATATTGTTACGTTTGTTCCTATAAAAATAGCAGATAATAGTTTTTTACTAGGAAATGTTGTGGATATTTCTCCTAAGAGCATTATTTTTAAAGCAGTTAATAACTTTCTTTATGTGTTTTTAGGAATTGCTTTATTAGCACTTCTTTTAACCGTTGCTCTGGCCTTCTTTTTGTCAAACTCTATCTCTAAACCAATACTTACGCTAACCAAAAGTGTTGAAAAACTTAGTATGGGTGATTTAGAAACCCCTATTACTATAGAAAGTAACGATGAAATAGGTTCATTAGCAAAAGCAGTGGAGTTGTTAAGAAAATCAATGCAAATTCTGATGAAAAGAGCGAGCTAATACTCTATTAAAACAATGTTGAGGGAGTAGACTGAATTAATGAGCTGGAGTCGAAAATAATAATAATAAAAACTATGAGGAATAAAAAATGAACAAAAAAATAGGATTTATAGGCTTGGGTATTGTTTTACTGGCAATATTTATTTATTTTTTTTATATGGCTAATCAAGCCTCTAAATCTAAGACTACTTCCATTGTGAAAACACAGGCGGCAAGTACTCAGGTCGTTGATAAAGAAAAACAAATTAATAAAAAAGATAAGGCGGGTGATAGTTTGCGGGATGCTTTGCAAAATGCAGTTCAAGACTCTATAGATGCAGATATACAAGAGGCAGTGCAGTCAGAAGTTGCGAAATCTCAAAAATAGAATTATAAGTATAATAAAAGGACAAGCAATGGGGTAACTTGATTTCTTTAGAGTTCCCAAGGATAGTCAAAATTAATCATTATCATGTATTGGGTAAAATCTATGAATGTAAATATAAAAACGATTTTTAAATTCTTTATTCTAGCTATTACTAGTGGCTTATTATTATTCCCTGCTTTCTCATATGCAGAAAATAAGGTGGGTATTACTAAAGATTTGAAGAGTTTAGATATTACCTATGGTGGTAAAACAGTAAAAATTGAGCGAATTCAAGATTCAAAACATAAATTAACGAATGGTTTTGCAAAAACATCTCGTGCGTGTCCTCCATTTTGCGTGCAACCGATAGAAATACATAAAGGTGTTAAAACCGTCGGTGAAGTAGAGTTGCTCTCCTTTCTTGATAATGAAGTTAAAAATAGTAAAGGTTTATTAATTGATGCTCGACTGCCTGACTGGTTTGAAAAAGGTACAATACCAGGTTCTATTAATATTCCTTTTAGTATTTTAGACGGTGGTTTAGAGAGCGTACATGCTAAGCGAATACTTAAACTATTAGGGGCTACTGTCACCGATAATAAATGGGACTTTAAAAATGCTCAAGAATTGCTCTTATTTTGTAATGGCTTATGGTGTGGTCAATCTCCTCGTGCTATAGGAGACCTGCTTGATATGGGATACCCTGCGGATAAATTGTTTTGGTATCGTGGTGGTATGCAGTCTTGGCAGTTGTTGGGCTTAACCGTAGTAACGCCATAAAAGTAGGTAGGAGATTTAATATGAAAACATTGACAACCGTATTTTTATCGACTTTCCTTCTGTTGCTAAGTAGCTCGTCCGTTTTTTCTGCCGATAAAGATAAAGCAATATTAGATGCTTTAAGTGCAGAGGCAAAAGAAACCAGCATGGATGAAGGAAGTGCTCCTGTAGAGGATATTTCTGAGCCTTCGATCAGCCCTGAATCTGTAACCAATTATTCTGATTTAGAAGAAAAAATTGCAGCACAAATTAAAGGACTATTAGTCGAAAAAACGAAGAATAAAAAAGAAGAATCAACAAAAGAGAGTGACTTTAAAAACAAGTTAGAAAATGTTGTTTCTGGGGCTTTATTAAAAGGAAATAAGCTAGATGATATTCGTAATGCAGTATCTGCTGCGATGCTAAATATCAACAGCAAAACTAAGAGTGATATATCAGAAGGAACGATTAAATCAGCAAAAAAAGCACTTAAAAGCATTGTTGGTGAAAATAAAGCAATGGCTAATGGGGACAAACAAGATGCCTATGTACAGTCTCTAAAAGTAGAAGTAGCAACTACTGACTCTACAAAAGAGTCAGCAACGATGACTACTGTAACAGTACTTGAAGGTGAAACACTCTTTAAAATAGCGCAACGTATCTATGGCAGTGGTGCAAACTATTTAGCATTATATGAAGCTAATAAAGATACTCTCAAAGACCCTAATTTAATTCGCGTTGGTCAAGTCTTAAAAATACCTAGTGCTAGATAGCCCGATAACTCCCCCGATTGTCTAGGCTTTCTTGCTCTATGGTGATTAGGCTATTAATCTTTTTAGTTGTAAATCGATAGTTTGAATTTTTTACCTGAATCTGTGATTTCAATGTGGATAATAGGGGGGAAGATATTGGTTTAGCACGGGATTTTAAAAAATCTTAGCTTCACCCATAGGTTAAGCGAGTATTTTTTAAACCCGTGATGAATCAATAGCTTATTCACTATGCCGTAGTGAAGTCACGGATTCAGGTTTTATTTATCTATCCCAATCTAAGTTAATAGGCGTTGTATGCCAAATATTACAGGTAAAGGTCATTGTTTGACCTGTCCTATTCGTTATAGAAGTATTTTTTCTGGTTTGTCTGAGGAAATACTAAAAACAGATATAAAAGATTTCCATACTTCCATTTTAGAGTGCAAATCTAATGATGTCATCTATCAACAGGGAGAGCCTTCAAAATATGCGTACACTTTGCGAGAAGGATTAATAAAACTCACCAAAAGTCTACCTAATGGAAGAACTCAGATAGTTAGAATCCTAAAAAAAGGGGATTTATTTGGTTTTGATGGCTTTGCCGATAAAGCGTATAACCATACAGCGATAACGGTTAGCAAAAGTGAAATCTGTCGTTTACCTTTAAAAGACTTAGATCAATTAAGAATTAAAAATATTGAAATTAACTCAGCGATGATGGCACGTTGGTTGAAAAACATACGTGAAGCCGAAGATATGATGCTTGAGTTAGGCGCAAAAAAAGCCCCTGAGAAATTAGCTTCTTTTTTATTAAAATGGTGCGAAGGTTTAGATGAAAAAGATTGGATAAAATTAGAACTTTCTCGTAGAGAAATAGGTGACTTTCTCGGCTTAACGATTGAAACAGTCAGTCGGTTTTTATCTGAGTGGAAGCGCTTAGGTTTTCTTGAAGAGTCAAAAGGTTTTATTTCAATCGTAAACTCAGAAGGTTTACGGAAAAAAGCCTGTTCTACAGTCTCCTAGATTTTGTGTAACCGTTCAACTACATCAAGTAGCTTTGTTGTAATTTGTTATTGTCGTTTCTATAACCAAATCCCCCCTTTGTGTTGTAGTCTCATTCTTAGGACTTAGGATTGAATAATATGCGAACTTGACACAGAATTTTTATTTCAGATTGGATGATCTCAATCTGGGATAAAAAGGCATTTAAGTTTCGTAGATTATTTAATCCTGAGTCCTTAAACTAACGTTATTATTTAGCATGTTTTTCAATTATGCTGAGTAGTTACGAACTAAATATATTTTTACCCCAATAAAAATGAAATTAAGCCAACCCCTAAAAATATACCCCACCGCTCTACATGCGTGTTCATATTTACCTAGCGTCATTGCAAGAAACGCAGTAATAGACCCCAGTTTCCCAATGTCACCTTCTGTCTATGATTATCTCATTCGATCAGGGTTTCGCCGTAGTGGGCAGCAGGTATATAAACCCTATTGTCAATCATGCAATAAATGTAAAACGACTCGGATTAATGCCGCTGACTTTAAGGCTAGTCGCAGTCAGCGACGTAATTGGAAGTCAAATCAAGATTTAACCATTGTGATAAATGAGTCAGGATTTAAAGATGAATACTTACCAATTTATGCCGATTATTTAGAAGCTCGACATGACAGCACTGACTATGAAGGTGTGGATGAATTTCTAGGCTCCGATTGGTGTGAGACACGTTTTATAGAATTTTATGAAAAAGATATTTTAGTTGGTGTCGCTACAATAGATATTTTAGCGTCAGGCTTATCGGCTGTTTATACCTTTTTTGATCCAAATATTGGACATAAGCGTGGTTTAGGTGTGTTTGCTGTACTGTGGCAGATAGAGTATGCAAAAAAATTAGGCTTAGATTATGTTTATCCAGGCTATTGGATTGAAGAATGCAAGAAAATGAACTATAAAACACGTTATCAACCGATAGAAGGTTTGATCGATGGGCAATGGAGACGACTACCTAAGCCTTAAAATTCACAGCCCTACATAATTTAAGGTGAGTTCAATATGAGATATTATTATCGATGAAATCATCGCTTAGACTTATTTTTCTTATTATTTCTTTGTCTGCGCTCGCAATGAGCTTAAAGCAGTTAGCAGGGCATTGGGAGTATGAAGAAGTACCCGCTGATACGCATCGTTTAATGACGACCACGATTAGTGCTCAGGTGTTGCATAAAGAAATAATAGCATCAATTTCTGCAGGGCGTTTTGATGATGCAAGAATGTATATCGACATTGCTAAGCAGAATGGCTACTCCCTTTATTACAATCAGTATCAGCAACAATTACAAGCGCAAGATACAAAGGGTCGTCGAATTAAAGATAATGTAGGTAACTTTTTTAATGGTTTTGTCTCAGGCAAAGGGAGTACAGGAGCAGGAGTGGCAGGAGCAATCACGTCTGATTTTACGGTTGTTGGCGATGTTCGTGATTTGCATGGCGAATATAAACATTATCAAGCAAATGAACCTGTTGATGAGTTAGTGGCAACCTTATCAGGTGCAGGTATTGGCTTAACTGCCATTACCATTGGTAGCGCAGGGACTGCCGCTCCCGCAAAAGCTGGAGTGTCTTTAGTCAAACTGGCAAAAAAGACGCGTCGTTTAAGCGCTCCCTTTCAAAAACAATTATTACGTTTAGCGGGTAATGTCTTCGATTGGTCTGGTTTTATTAAAGTCGCAAAGAGCCGCAAAGGAATGAAAAATATTATACGGGCTGCCAAAACAGCTTTTCATCCTAACGCAATAAAACCGCTAGAAAAAATAGCGGGTCAGGTGAGTGGTATACGTAAAGCCAGTTCGGTTGCAGATACATTACATTTGCTAAAATATGTTGAAACAACGGATGATCTACGTCATTTGGAGAAAGTTACTTTAAAGCATGGCACAAAGACGAAAGGTTATTTAAAGTTACTCGGTAAAGGCATGTTACGTGGTGGTAAAATAATTAAAAAGACCGCAGGTTTTTTTATAGGGCTTATTGAAACACTTGTATCGTTGATATTTAGTCTTATTTTCCTTTTTCCCACCAAGAAAAAGAAAAATAAAACCGCATAATATTGTTGAGTTTATTTTTTCACTTTCTAAGACAATAACTCTACCAACATCTGAAAATAAATCTCTTCAAGGGTATCAAGGTCGTCGACGCTAACATATTCATTGACTTGATGGATAGTTGCGTTGATAGGGCCAAGTTCAAGAAGTTGTGCTCCCGTAGGGGCTATAAATCTACCATCCGATGTCCCGCCAGATGTTGATAGTTCTGTTTGTATTCCTGTGACTTTTTTAATGGATTTGACGGCTGCCGCAACTAACTCTCCTTCAGCCGTCAAAAAAGGTAGTCCTGATAAATTCCATTCAATATCATATTCTAATTGATGTTTTTTTAATAAATCTTCGACACCTTGTTGTAACTCTTCCGCGGTCACCTCTGTTGAAAAACGAAAATTGAAAATAATGTCTGCGGTTCCCGGTATGACATTAGTGGCACCCGTACCAGAATTATAGTTTGAAACCTGAAAAGTCGTCGGAGGAAAAAAATCATTCCCCATATCCCATTCCATAGCAACTAATTCTGCCAGCATGGGAGCGGTTAAGTGAATAGGATTATTCGCAAGGTGTGGGTAGGCAACATGCCCTTGTTTGCCAATAATCGTAAGTTTGCAACCTAAAGAACCACGTCGTCCATTTTTAACGGTATCCCCCACTTTTTTACTGCTGGATGGTTCGCCCACTAAACACCAGTCTATTTTTTCATTGCGTGCTTCTAATGTTTCGATGACCTTTACCGTGCCATTATGTGCAGGACCTTCCTCATCACTGGTAATGAGATAAGCAATAGAGCCTTTGTGATTCGGGTATTTTTTTACAAAACGTGATGCCGCAATCGTGAAAGCAGCAATGCTCCCTTTCATATCTGCAGTACCACGTCCATAGAGTAAGCCATCACGTATTTCTGGCTTAAAAGGATGACTATCCCAGTCAGATACTGGTCCTGTAGGAACAACATCAGTATGTCCTGCAAAACAAAATAAAGGTGACTGACTACCTTTACGTAACCAGATATTATCAACATCATCAAAACGCATTTTTTCAGCGATAAAACCTAAGGGTTCAAGATGATCGATGAGTAGCTGTTGACAGCCTTTATCATCAGGGGTGACAGAGGCACGAGAAATAAGCGCTTTGGTGAATTCTAAGGTATCAGACATAAGATAGTATTATTTTGTGTAATTTTGAAAGGGGTATAAAAAATAAGGGACAGTTCAAGCATAAGTATCTTGATTTTACTTATTGCAACGACTTAGCGTAATCTGTATTTTCACCAAAATAGAGTGCGAGCTAAACAGGAACGCTTTGTTATTTAGTGATGTTATCCTCAGTACCATTAATAATTGCTATGATATTACTACGGTGTCTCCAATAGATGAATAAAGTAATAAGCAGCAAGCCTAGTAGTAGAAGAGGGGAGCGTGTAATAAAGTAGAAATAAAAAGGAGCAAGTAGGGTTGCTATTAATGCGGATAAGGACGATATATTAAAGGCAAAAGCAGCTGATAACCAAGTAGCAATAACGGCAAAACCAATAATAGGATTGAGTCCAATATAAATCCCTATCGCAGTAGCAACCCCTTTTCCCCCCTTGAACCCATAGTATATAGAGAATAAATGCCCCATAAATGCAGCAATACCAACAAGTACTAACCATTCATAGCTTAAACCTAATAAATGTCCGATTAAAACAGGGACAAGCCCCTTGAGTGAGTCACCTAAAAGTGTGAGGATAGCTGCTCGTTTCCCCCCGTAACGTAGAACATTTGTAGCTCCTGGGTTTTTCGAGCCAATAGTACGGGGGTCGGGTAATGAAAGTAATTTACTAATAAGTATTGCCGCAGAGATAGAGCCAACTAAATAGGCAAAAATAACAAGAAGGTAAGGAAGTAGAGACATAGTAAATCCTTTAGCTAGGGGTTAATTTAAGGACTCAGAATCAAATAATCTACGAAACTTAATGTGCCTTTTTATCCCAGATTGAATGATCTCAATCGTTGCATAGAGTGACTATGCGCTTATTGAGATCATCCAATCTGAGACAAAAATTCTGTGTCAAGTTCCGCACATTATTTAATTCTGAGTCCTAAGTGGATCTTCTAATTAGTTTTATCGATATTTTATTGGTGGGATAATAGATATCGTATGAGGATAATAGCATAGCTTTATGATAGATGATCAGACTTTAGAAATCGAAGGGGGAATCTTAAGGAGCCTCAAAATATCATGGCAGAATTAAACAAACAGGATGTTGCGGTGAGAGAGCCTTTATTAGTGATACATGGCTGGGGTATGAACTCGTCAGTATGGGAATCTATTGATAAATATTTGCGACAAGATTTTCACATCACTTATCTAGATTTACCAGGTCATGGAAAGTCCAGAGAAGTACAGGCTAACAGTCTGGCAGAGATTGTTGACTATATTTTGCCATCTATAAAATATCCGACGCATATAATGGGTTGGTCTCTTGGGGGACTTGTTGCACAGGAAATAATACACAGAAGTCCTGAGTTAATAAAAAAGGTGATTCTGGTCGCAAGTACACCACGTTTCTCTCAGTCTGAAGGCTGGCAAAATGCAATGTCTAAAGACGTGTTAAATACATTTTCTGATAACTTGTTAAAAGATAGTAAGGGAACGATTAAACGATTCATTTCCTTACAATTTATGGGGGTTAAAGACTCTCAAATAATTCAACGTGAATGGCGGGATCGTTTGCTAAAGAATCTTCCTGCTGAACAAGCGTTAGCAGTGGGTTTAGATATATTGCAACATCAAGATTTTAGACAATTAACCATAAAGCATAAAAACCTATGGATCTTAGGGGGAAAAGACCGTTTAGTCCCTGTTGAAATAGTAGATGATTTAAGCAAATTATTTTCTAATGCGAATATTGAAATTATCTCTGGTGCTGGTCATGCTCCTTTTATGACGCACTCTAAGCAGTTTGCAGAGTGTGTGATGACGTTTCTGACATCAAAAAACAAACAAAGATTTTATTAGATTGATTATATCCCTCTACTTATGTCTTACAGGTATAATGGCATTTATATTTTCAATGGGAAGACTGAGTGAATAGCCAACATAATCTTGACAAGCTAAAGGTACGAAAAAGTTTTGAACGTGCGGCAGATACTTATGATGCATCGGCAGTATTGCAGCAAGAAATCGCTAAACGGTTAGTAGAGCGTCTGGATTACATCCGTTTGGAGCCAAGTCGTGTGTTAGATCTAGGCTGTGGCACAGGTAATATCACTGCACCAATGTTGAAGCGTTATCCAAAAGCACAAATTGTAGCGCTTGATCTGTCTTTCAATATGCTTAAAAAAACAAAAAAACAGGGTGGATGGTTGGGTAAAAAGCCTCAGTGTATTTGTGCTGATGCCGAGAAATTACCGCTAAAAGACAATACGATTGATTTATTAATATCCAGTCTCATGTTGCAATGGAGCAATGACCTAAATACTACCTTTAGTGGATTTAAGCAGGTGATTGCACCGAATGGTTTATTAATGTTTACAACGTTTGGTCCTGATACCTTAAGAGAGATCAGAGAGAGTTGGGCTAAAGTTGATAATCAGCCCCATACAAGCCAATTTATTGATATGCATGATATTGGAGATGCATTGTTACAAGCAGGATTCTCTAATCCTGTTATGGATATGGAAATGATAACAACAACGTATAAATCAGTGCGTGAACTCATGACGGACATTAAGAACATAGGTGCAAGCAATGCAACTGCTGGGCGCAGAAAAGGTTTAATGGGAAAACAACGTTTAGCTAATTTTGAAGCTGCTTATGAAGACTTTAAAAATGATGACGGCTTATATCCAGCGACATGGGAAGTTATCTATGGTCATGCATGGATGCCAGAGCGTTTGCAAGTAGACAATTTTGAAAAAATCATTCCTATCCAGTCGGTGAGTTAATCTGAATTTAATCAAAGTATCCTTGGCTCTAGTACTCCATCAAAACAATATTGCTGGAGTACTAGCTTTTTTCACAAAGACTATTGCTATTAGTACAATATATCGTAGAAGTACGTTTTTTTTATGATGAAATATTCTACAGTTTATAGGGGCAAAAATAGTATCATCTCTTATAAAAAAGCGTATATTTATCATTCCTATCAAGCTTTCCATTGAATTGTATAGAAAATAACAAGGTAAATTTTTATGAGTGCACTATCATTAACCCTATTAATTGGTGTGCTGGTCATGCTAATTGTCGTTGTAGCATTTATTTTTACGGTTAAAAGCGGTCAATACGATGATATGGAAGGTCCTGCATATCGTATTCTTATGGATGATGATGATCCTAGAATACCAGCAAATGCCGAGAAATTGAGAAAACAAAAGGATGATGCTCAAGGTGCTTCCGATTAAGTATTAAACAATTTTATCTAGGTATGTTTTTATTTATTAATTGTTTATACGAATATGTTTATTGCTTTTTTAAGATATTGATCTATATATCATAGAGGAGAATAGGCTTAGAAATAGGGACTTATTAGGTGTTATTCTTTAGAGTGTCGTCGTTTTTAGGTAAGAGGGGTTTTCTTTACTTGAGGTCAAGAAAGAAAATCATAAATCAATAAGTATTATTTATAGGTGCTAGGTGCGGTTTTACGTCTTCGCATCAAATAGATTCAAAATAAATAGTGTTAATATACAAGCTAAGAATGGATTCTAGCTTTTGTATGACAGGAGATCATAAAATTTATGTCTGATAGAAGACTACAAGTGTTCCATGCTGTAGCCCGTTTGTTAAGTTTTACTAAAGCGGCTGATGTGCTCCACATGACTCAGCCAGCCGTTACTTTTCAAATACGCCAACTTGAAGATCAGTTCGATACAAGACTCTTTGACCGTGCTCATAATAAAGTGACGCTGACAGAAGCTGGGCATATGATTTTTGAGTATACCGAAAGAATATTTGAACAATATGCCGAAATGGATAATGCCGTTAGAGAGCTGACGGGTAACTTTAGTGCCTCTCTTGTCTTAGGAGCTAGTACCACAATCTCTGAATATATGCTTCCCGCACTCTTGGGAAAATATAAAGTTGGAAATCCAGAAGTTAGGTTACGCTTACGCGTATCGAATACAGATGGAATTGTTTCTATGGTTGAAAACAATGTCATAGACCTAGGTATTGTTGAAGGACCTGTAACGAATAAGAATTTGGTATCAGAAGTTTGCCGTACAGATGAGCTTGTTGTTGTTGTTCCTACAGGGCATGAACTCACTAGCTATGCAGACCGAGGCGAGGCAATATCAATCGAAAAAGTTTTAGAGCATCCTTATATTTGTAGAGAGCAAGGTTCAGGCACACGTGAAGTCATTATGGATTATTTACGTGAGCGCGGATTAGAGATGAAGATGTTAAAGGCTTGCCTTGAACTAGGTAGTCCAGAAGCGATTAAAGGTGCTGTTGAAGCAGGGATGGGAGTATCAATTCTGTCTAGTGTCAGTATTGCAAAGGAATTAAAATTGGGTTCATTAGTACCCATTCCTCTCGATCCCCCATTAACACGTGACTTCTCTTTTGTTCGTCAACGTCAGAAATTTAGAGTACGAGCAATGGAAGAATTGTTAGAGTTTGCTCGCAACTATTGTCAGACAACCTAATAATGCTGAATGTAATCAGTTAAGATATAGAAATCCCAGTTTTACTGGGATTTTTTGTATCAGGAACTAAGGCAAGTTTAGCTCAATATATTTTCGAGTCTTCTATGTTGTTACCCACCTTTTAATATCCGTGCTTTACTTCTATTCCAGTCTTGTTCTTTAGATGAGGCACGTTTATCGTGTAGTTTTTTACCTTTACCCACACCAATTTCAAGCTTCACACGGTTATTCTTCCAATATAAAATCAATGGAACAATAGAGTTACCTTTGCGATCAACCGATGCTTGCAAGCGGATAATCTCATAGTCATGCAGTAATAATTTACGCTGACGGGTAGGATTGGGTGAAATGTGCGTAGAGGCAGAAAGTAGGGGGGATATATGCGACCCCACAAGCCATGCTTCACCTCTATGAAAATTAATATAGCTTTCTTTGAGTTGCACACGACCTTCACGCAAGCTTTTTATTTCCCAACCCTGCAATACAAGACCCGCCTCATGCGTATCGCTGATAAAATATTCATGTCGTGCTACTTTATTGGTTGCGATGGTTAAACCACCATGTCCTTTTTTTTTCTTTTGCTTCTTAGCCATAGCTGTATTATAACCTTTGTCATTTAGTAACTATTCAGATTGCGCTCTATTTTATTCAATATCAAGGCGAAAGGGCGGAGTTTATAAGTATAACCTGAGTAGTTATATCATTTATTGTTTTAGGATAGTTTATTATATGCCAAATATTAGTCGTAGTGCTTTAGTACCCTATAGTTGTGAACAAATGTACCAACTGGTTGACGATATTACGTCATATAAAGACTTCTTGCCATGGTGCGGTGAATCTGTGGAGCATAAACGTGATAATGAAATGGTTGAAGCGACTGTTACAATCGCGAAGGGGAGTATCAATAAAGCCTTTTCTACACGCAATATATTGCAAGCAAATGAAGTCATTGAAATGCAGTTATTAGACGGGCCTTTTAAAAAATTGCATGGATTTTGGCGTTTTGAAGCGCTGTCTGAAACAGATTGTAAAATTTCTTTAGATTTGGATTTTGAATTTTCTAATATGCTAGTTGGCTTGGCAATTGGTCCTATTTTTAATCAGGTAGCAAATACCTTGGTTGATTCTTTTGTTGAGCGAGCTAAGTCGAAATATAAATAAGGTGAAAGATGATAACGGTTGAAGTGGTTTATGCTTTACCAAAAGAGCAGACTTTATTGTCATTTGAAGCAGAAGAGGGTATTAGCGCAAAAGATGCCATTTTACAGTCAGGTATACTAGAACAATACCCTGATTTAGACATCGAAAAAATGGATATTGGTTTGTTTGGTAAAATGAAAAAAATGACAGAAATATTGCGTGATAGAGACCGTGTCGAAATATATCGCCCGTTAATCGCTGATCCTAAAGAAGTACGTAAACGTCGTGCTGCCGAAGGAAAAAAGATGAGTAAAGGTGGTGGTAAGGCTGCAAAATAAACATCAATAGAAGGTATAACAGAATGCGCGGAATGGTTCCCCCCGACCCTAGTACCAATGTATCACGTCCTCATTATGCGGTTGTCTCTGTGCCTCGTCGTAGCCGAAAACGCTTTGCTGCAAGTTGTGTTGACCTGAAAGAAAGCCGTGAAGATGCCATCGCTGGCGAAGATATTAGCAATAAACGGTATGCTGCTATCGTTATAGGGCCTTCTAAGTCATCTGAAGGGCAATTTATTTATTATCTATCTGAATGGCTGGGGAATTTTAAATGAAACTATCAGCCGAACAACTGGGTAGTTTTTTATCCCGCGAAGAAAATCTAAAGCCCGTTTTTTTTCTCTCAGGGGAAGAGCCTTTGCAGATGATGGAAGCGGCAGATGCAATACGTGCGGCGGCGCATAAATTTGGTTATAAGGAACGTGAAATACTACAAGTGGATACGGGGTTTAACTGGGATAGTTTAACCATGTCATCCTGTGCTTTGTCTCTTTTTAGCGAGAGAAAGATATTGGACTTACGTTTGAGTAACTCCAAACCAGGTAAAGCAGGCAGCAATGCTTTACGTGAGTATGTCTCCAAACTGCCTGATGATAAAATACTATTAATTCAAACCGACAAATTAGATTACCGCACTAAAAATACCGCTTGGGTAAAAGCTTTGGATAGTGCAGGTGTCATGATTCAAGTGTGGAAATTATCACCCGCACAAACCTTGGGGTGGATCGCCAAACGCTTGCGTCAAAATAACTTTCAACCTAGCCAAGACGCCGTACGTTTTTTAACAGAACGTGTTGAAGGAAATTTATTAGCAGCGGTTCAAGAAATTAACAAACTTCAGCTTTTATACGGTACAGGAAATCTTGCTCTAAAGCAGGTGCAGGAGTCTGTAAGTGATAGTTCGCGCTTTAATATTTTTGATTTGTCGAATGCAGTAATGGTGGGAAATACGCATCGGGTGCAACATATATTGCATAGCTTGCAACAAGAGGGCGTTGCAATACAGTTGGTGCTATGGACATTATCAGACCTTTCGCGACAGCTTTATGATGCGTGTTTCCAACTTGAGCAAGGTGTCAATCAAACACGTGTAATGAGTAAAATACCTCGTCCACGACAGCAAAGCTTTCAAATAGCATTACAACGCTTACGTCAATCAACCGATTGGCAGGATATTTTATCACGCAATGCAGAGATTGACCGTTTATCAAAAGGGCAAAGTGCAGAAGGAAACAAAGGTGTAGGTAGGATTTGGGCAGGTTTACTTGAGTTAGCACTATTATTATCTGGTGTTAATATTATGTCTACTTAGGAAGTTATTTCGGGACAGTTCCTTAATAAGCCACTTGCGATCTTTTTACATCCCTATACACTGCGCTTTTTTTGAAAGCACTAAATTTTTGTGAAAATTTACCTACAGTGCCTATACTCAATGACGAACTATATTTAATCAGTGAAATAATCTCATGACTAATAGCAATAACATCACCAATATAACTCAATATATGCAAGACGTTGGAAGCAAAGCGAGAGCGGCATCAACGGTTCTTTCGGCTGCCGAAACATCTGCAAAAAATAAAGCATTATTACTTATCTCTCAAATTTTACTTGAGAAAAAAGAGTGGCTTAAAACGGAGAATGAAAAAGATTTATTAGCAGGAAAAAAGAAAGGTTTAGAAGCCGCGTTATTAGACCGTTTAGCATTAAATGATGAGCGTATTGATGGTATGGCAGAAGGTTTGCGCCAAATAACTAGCTTGCCAGATCCTATCGGTTCTATTACAGATATGAACTACCGTCCGTCGGGAGTTCAAATTGGAAAAATGCGCGTTCCACTAGGTGTAATAGGCATTATCTACGAATCTCGACCAAATGTGACCGTTGATGCGGCTGCCTTATGCTTAAAATCTGGGAATGCGACTATACTTAGAGGCGGGTCGGAGGCGATACACTCAAACCGTGCGATTGCATCTTGCATTCAACAAGGTTTATCAGAAGTTGGCTTGCCAAATGATAGTGTGCAAGTAATAGATACGACTGATCGTGCTGCCGTCGGTGAGTTATTACGTTTAAAAGATTCTGTGGATGTCATTATCCCACGTGGAGGAAAAGGTTTAATAGAAAGAGTGACAAACGAATCACTTATACCCGTTATTAAACATTTAGACGGTATTTGTCATGTGTATATTGACGATGAAGCAGACTTAGAAAAAGCAGTCACTGTAGCGTATAACTCAAAAACACAACGCTACGGAACGTGTAATACAATGGAAACATTACTTGTTTCTGAAAAAGTTGCTACGGAGGTATTACCTGTATTAGCAGAGAAATATATAGCAAAAGGTGTGGAATTACGTGGTTGTGAGAAGACACAAGCTATTATTAGTGAGTGCATTCCTGCAACAGAAGAAGACTGGGGGACAGAATATCTTGCAGCAATTTTATCAATCAAAGTAGTCGATGGTTTGGATGATGCCATTCGGCATATAAACATTTACAGCTCGCAACACACTGATAGTATTATTACGCAAGATTACACCAAAGCTCGTCGCTTTTTGCGAGAGGTGGATTCAAGCTCCGTTATGGTGAATGCATCGACGCGTTTTGCAGATGGTTTTGAGTATGGGCTAGGGGCAGAAATTGGTATTAGTACCGATAAATTACATGCACGTGGTCCAGTGGGGTTAGAAGGATTAACTTCGTTGAAGTACGTGGTTTTTGGCGATGGTCACATAAGGCAATAATAATCGAGACAACACCGCTCTCGAAACCGTACAGAAGCCCCCTGAAATTTGTCAGTTCAAGGCAAAAAATGGTGAATTTCAGGGAATAGTTGAACGGTTACGATAAAAGACTGCCTAAAAAAATATAGCGAGTAATAACATGATTGGAATAATGGGGGGGACATTCGACCCTATCCACTTTGGTCATTTGCGTCCTGCACTTGAAGTTAGCGAGCGTTTATCTTTATCACAAGTACGTTTTATACCTTGTAAAGTACCACCTCATAGAGATCAACCGATGGCATCACCAGAAGATCGTCTAAAAATGGTTGAACTTTCAGTTAAAAATACACCAGAATTTTATCTAGATGATCGTGAGTTACGTCGAGAGGGCGCATCTTATTCGGTTGATACCTTGAAGTCTTTATGTGAGGAGTTTGATGAGCCTATGGTGCTCATGTTAGGAGCTGATGCGTTTCACGGCTTTAATCGTTGGAAAAACTGGCGAGCTATTTTAGAGATGGCACATATTGTTATTTCGTGTCGTCCTGGCTATAAAATTCCTAAACTTGAATCATGGGCTTCTGGTCGTATGGCTGAATCAGTTGAAGAGTTAGAAAATAGCAAAGCAGGAAAACTATTATTTATGGAAGTCACTCAACTAGCTATTTCTGCAACCGATATTCGCCGTCAGCGTTTAGAAGGTCTTAGTGCACGTTACTTAATGCCAATAGAAGTTGCTGATTATATTACGGAAAATCAACTGTACTGTAACGCACAGGATACCGATTCCAGTCAATCGATAGAGGTTAATAATATTATCGACCTTGAGCGTCATGCCGTTTTAAGTCGCTAATAGGTTTTCTAATGAATACGAATCTGCATTAACCTCATGGATTCAGCTAATAATAAACACAAAACCATCAAGACAAGATATAATCCAGCTTTTATAGAATTCAAGAAAGTTTAAAACATGGAATTAAAAGACATTATCAAACTCTGTCATACTGCATTGGATGATATGAAAGCAGAAAATATTTTAGTGATTGATGTTATGGGAAAGTCATCCATGAGTGATGTGTTGATTTTTGCAACAGGAACGTCTACACGGCATGTAAAGTCCTTAGCACATTCAGTTAATGCCGAAGTAAAAAAAGCGGGCTTAGAACCTTTTGGAATGGAAGGCGTAAATGAAGGTCAATGGGCTTTAGTTGATATAGGTGATATTGTTGTGCATATCATGTTGCCAGATGTTCGAGAATTCTACCAATTAGAAAGGCTTTGGCAGGGTGACGCTGAACAAGTTAGCAATGTTTAGGACTCAGAATTAAATAAACCATGCGTATTTATTTATTAGCAGTCGGTACTAAAATGCCTGCTTGGGTGAGTAAAGGTTATGATGAATACGCGCATCGTATGCCGACAAAGTGCAAATTAGTATTAAAAGAAATCCCCGCAGAAAAAAGAAGCAAAAATAGTAATATCGAGAATATACAAGAAAAAGAAGCTGAAAAACTATTGAATGCTATTCCTAATAACTGCCGAATTGTTGCCTTAGATGGTAAAGGCAGTATTTGGACAACCGAAAAACTAGCCGTGCGTTTAGAAGACTGGATGATGTCAGGTCAAGATGTTGCACTTTTAATTGGTGGTCCTGACGGTTTGACCCATGACGTTTTATCCAAAGTAAATGAGCATTGGTCTCTATCAAACCTTACCTTCCCACACCCTCTGGTACGTATTATTGTTGCGGAACAACTTTATCGTGCTTGGAGCATCACCGAAAATCACCCATATCATCGAGCAGGATAGAAAATTATCTTTGTATTGCTTAATTTAACAGCAGATTATAGTGTAAGCTATGTGTATATATAGACATTCACTTAAATAATTTCCCTTCGACTCCGCTCAGGGTACGAGCCCCCTGAGCGGAGTCGAAGGGCATGGAAATTTAATATATGAAAGACTATAGTACGATTCATTCGCATTGGGTTGCTCTGTATCTATCCATCAAAACAATGTCTATAGGTAAAGAAATTACAAATTCTTTACCTGCCTATTTTTACCACTTAGAATACCTCCTATTTTTATTATTTGATGAGTAGCTATTATGGTTGCAAAAAATTATATGTCTGGCTTATTTGGACGCTCTCCAATACGCCCGTTACAAGAACATATGTATTGTGTTTATCTATCAATTAAGCACATGACGCTGTTATTCGAAGGTGTCAATGCTGTTGACGAGGTAAAAATTAAAGAAGCACACGACGCGTTAGTCAAAGGTGAACATGAAGCGGACATAATGAAAAAATCCTTGCGTCATAATTTACCCAAGGGTTTATTTATGCCAATAGATCGTCGTGATCTTTTAGATGTGTTACTCATGCAAGATCAAATTGCAAATCAAGGTAAGGCGATAGCACGTTTGATTGTTGGGCGAAAAATGACATTTCCTGCTGAAATGCAGAATTTATTTATAGAATTATCAGAAAAATGTATTGCTACAGTTAGACAAGCACTTGATATTATTAATGAACTTGATGAATTGGTCGAAACTGGTTTTAGAGGGATTGAAGTTGATAATGTTGAAAAAATGCTTATTGATCTTAACGATATCGAGACAGAAACCGACCGAATGCAAAATAGATTAAAGGGTATTTTGTACGAACTAGAAGATAATTTGCGCCCAACCGATGTCATGTTTACCTATCGCTTAATAGATTGGGTTGGACGTGTGGCAGATGATGCTGAAAAAGTGGGCAGCCGATTGCAGTTGATGTTAGCAAGATAATAGGGGAAGTATCATGGATTTCTTTTCAAATACAATGACGATTTACATCACGCTTGCTGCTGTTTTTGGCATTTTTATGGCGTGGGGTATTGGTGCAAATGATGTTGCGAATGCAATGGCAACATCGGTTGGTTCTAAATCAATAACAATCAAACAAGCTGTTATTCTTGCAGCTATTTTTGAATTTGCAGGTGCTTATTTAGCAGGTGGTGAAGTAACCCAAACTATTCGTAAAGGTATCGTTTCTCTTGATGCCTTTCAAGGAAATGTAGACCTACTTATATGGGGTATGCTGGCATCTTTATTAGCTGCTGGCACATGGCTTTTAATTGCCAGTCTTAAAGGCTGGCCTGTTTCAACAACGCACAGTATTGTGGGAGCAGTGGTTGGCTTTGCGGCGATTGGTGTCGGAACAGATGCCGTGAACTGGTCTAAGGTTGGCAGTATCGTAGCCAGTTGGATTGTTTCCCCCTTATTAGCAGGCACGATAGCCTTTGCAGTTTTTACCAGTATACAAAAACTTGTTATTAATACTGCCGAACCTCTTAAAAATGCCATCAAATATGGACCAATATATTTGTTTATGGTTGGTTTTGTCATCTCTTTAGTGACCATTAAAAAAGGTCTTAAACATATCGGATTAGATATTAACGGTGGTATGGAGTTTTTCTATGCAGCAATAGCAGGTATCATTATAGCGTTAATTGGAATTTGGTTGATTCGTCGCATTAAATATGATGAAGGTGCAGAGAAGCGTTTCCACTATGCAAATGTCGAAAAAATATTTGCAATTTTAATGGTATTTACCGCATCAGCTATGGCATTTGCGCATGGATCAAATGATGTTGCCAATGCCGTAGGTCCAATGGCTGCCGTTATTAGTCTTGCAGAGAGTGGCGAGTTAGCATCGAAATCATCAATGCCTAGCTGGGTATTATTAGTGGGTGGTATAGGTATTATTATAGGGCTTGCAACCCTAGGTTATAAGGTGATTGCAACGGTCGGTAAAAATATTACAGAACTAACACCTAGTCGTGGTTTTTCAGCTGAAATTGCCGCGGCAACAACCGTCGTGTTAGCAACTTATACAGGCTTACCTGTATCAACCACTCAGGTACTTGTTGGTGCTATTTTAGGTGTTGGACTTGCTAGAGGTATCGCCGCTATTGATCTACGTGTTGTAGGCAATATCTTTATGTCGTGGGTTATTACCTTGCCAGCAGGGGCATTCCTGTCAATCGTGTTCTTCTTTATGTTGAAGGGAATTTTTGTCTGATAGAGGCTATAGGCATAAAAAAGGGCTATGTGGGAAATCACTCACATAGCCCTTTTTTTATTATTTACAGACAATATCTCTCATCAAGTAATCAACCGAGGCTCAGCTTCCAAACGAATTCCAAATCGTTTATTCACAGAGGCAATAATATTCTCAGCCAATGACCAAACATCTTCACCACTGGCATCACCATAATTAACCAGTACTAAAGCATGTTTTTTATAAACACCAGCATCACCCTGTTGCCTTCCTTTCCATCCACATTGATCAATTAACCATGCAGCAGACGTTTTTATATCACCATTTTTTTGTGGATAGCCTGATAGAGTAGGGTGAGATTGTTGGATATTTTCCCACTGCGCTTGACTAATGATTGGGTTTTTAAAGAAACTACCTGCATTACCTATTATTGCAGGGTCAGGGAGTTTACTTTGACGCAAGGCAATCACGGCATTACTGATATTCAAAGCATTTAATTCCTGTCCTGCTAGGCTATTTTTAAGCCCTGCATAATTTATTTTCCACTGGGAGTTTTTGGATAGTTTTACCGTGATGTTCTTAATGAGATACTCACCAAAAGCAGTTGATTTAAAATAACTGTCTCGATAATCAAATTGACAGGCTTGCTTATTGAAGGTTTTAATATTGCCAGTGGTGAGTTCTACCGCCTCTAACTCATCAAAACAATCAGCTAGTTCAACACCGTAAGCACCTATATTTTGCATGGGAGCTGCGCCTACTGTGCCAGGAATTAGAGATAAATTTTCTAACCCCGTATAACCATTCTCAACCGTCCAGCGTACAAACTGATGCCAATTCTCACCTGCGGCAACTTTTACATAGGTATATTCACCATCTTCCTTAACAATCTCAATGCCTTTCGTTTCGATAATGGCGGTCAAACCTTGAAAGTCATTTTTAAATAGCATATTACTACCACCACCAACTAACAGCAGTTCTTGATCCGATTGCTTTCTCCATGCTAGTAATTCATCAATATTAGCATCATTTTTAATCGTGGTGAAATAGCGACTATTTATATTAATTCCAAAACTATTGTATTTTTTTAGAGAGTGGTTATTTTTAATTTTCATAGATTAATAATGCTTTGCTAAGGACTCAGGATTAAATAATGTGCGGAACTTGACACAGAATTTTTGTTTCAGATTGGATAATCTCAAGACTTAGCTGAGCTTTAGCTCAACTTAGCAGCGTAGCGGGCGCATAGTCACTCTATGCAACAACTGAGAGCATTCAATGCTGGGATAAAAAGGCAAGTTAAGCGCCGTAGATTATTTAATTCTGAGTCCTAAATTCTAATGGATCGCTCTTCTAAGCGCTCAACTAACCATAGCTTTATAATAGACTGTCTAGTTACTCCTATTCTGCGAGCCTCTCTATCAAGAGAGTCAATAACCCACGTAGGAAAATCAACATTTACTCTTTTTTGCACATGGTTTAGACGCTTTAGTGATGATAAATCAAGATGGTCAATTATATCTTCTTTATTATCATCAAATTTTTTGTCAAATTCTTTAGCTTTCATATAGTGCTACCTCTACTGCTCTTGATCTTCTGACTGAAATTATCCGAATATTATCTCCGCGATAAGTAATAACGGCTGACCAATTCTTTTCTTTAATTTTGCCTATAACTAAATATCGTGGCTCAACTTCAAAATTTGCTTTGATTTCAATAATATCAGGATCAAGCCATAATTTTTGTGATTCAAGAAAATCAATACCGTGCTTTTCTTGGTTAGAATTACTTTTTTGTTCATTATATTCAAAATAATACATGATATAAAATATATACCTTTATTACTCAAATGACAATCATGTGTTTCTCAGTGTAGATTTGAGAACAGTCATTTTAAAAAGAGCCTTTATTCTAATGGACTTAATCAGAGTTTACTTTTTAAAATTAGGTTATAATCTCGCCTTTTACACCAGACTGAGTTTAAAGCCATGTCAAAAGCCATTAAAAAAGTTGTTCTCGCCTACTCTGGCGGTTTAGATACTTCGATCATTGTTAAATGGTTGCAAGAAACGTATCAATGTGAAGTTGTTACTTACACTGCTGATGTTGGTCAGGGAGAAGAGGTAGAACCTGCACGTGCTAAAGCGGAAGCTATGGGCATCAAAGAAATTTATATTGATGATTTGCGTGAAGAGTTTGTGCGTGATTTTGTATTCCCCATGTTCCGTGCAAATACCATCTATGAAGGCGAGTATCTTCTTGGTACATCGATAGCACGTCCTTTGATTTCAAAACGCTTAATTGAAGTCGCTAATGAGACAGGTGCGGATGCGATTTCTCATGGCGCAACAGGCAAAGGTAACGATCAAGTACGTTTCGAGTTAGGTGCGTATGCACTAAAACCAGGTGTTGAAGTGATTGCGCCTTGGCGTGAGTGGGATTTAAACTCTCGTGAAGATTTAATGGCGTATGCCGCGAAGCATGGCATTGAAGTTGACACCAAAAAAGGCAGTAAAAAATCAGCCTATTCAATGGATGCCAACTTATTACACATCTCCTATGAAGGTGATATTTTAGAAGATCCTTGGAATGAAGCTGAAGAGGATATGTGGCGCTGGTCGGTATCACCAGAAAAAGCCCCTGATAAAGCGACGTATATTGAGATTGGTTACGAAAAAGGCGATCCCGTTAGCTTAAATGGTGAAGCATTGAGTCCTGCAACCATGCTTGAAACATTAAACAAGCTCGGTGGTGACAATGGTATCGGGCGTGATGATATTGTTGAAAATCGTTTTGTGGGCATGAAATCTCGTGGTTGTTATGAAACACCAGGGGGAACCATCATGCTAAAAGCGCATCGTGCCATGGAATCTTTAACGCTTGACCGCGAAGTGATGCATTTAAAAGATGAACTAATGCCACGCTATGCAAAAATGATCTATAACGGTTTTTGGTGGAGTCCTGAGCGTGAAATGATGCAAGAAATGATTGACGCATCACAAAAACACGTGAATGGCACGGTTCGCTTAAAGCTTTATAAAGGCAATGTAATGGTAGTCGGGCGCAAGTCTGAAACCGATAGCTTATTTGATGAAAGCATTGCTACATTTGAAGATGACAAAGGCTCTTATGATCAAAAAGATGCCGCAGGTTTCATTAAGTTAAATGCGCTACCTAGGAGCTTGTCCGAGAATAGTGAGCCTACTACGGAAAAGCTGAATTTGGCTATATTTTCCCTCAATTATCGTTAAATAGAATAACTATTCACCTCAAATTGATGAAAAATCTAGCTCAAATCAGCTTTCCCTCGCTATGACTCATATTCGCGGACAAGCTCCTAGTACTCCAGCAACATTGTTGGAGTACTAGATGTTACACTGGAGCAGAGACTTTATCTTCTGAAGTTTCTGCTCTAATACTAATCAATGAATTATAAGGTCTGTATCTCTATGGATGACTTCAACGACAGGCTAATGAAATTAGAAATAATGTTTATGCGACAAGAAGATATTGTCGAAACATTAAATAATATAGTCCATCAACAACAAATAAAAATTGATCTTCTCGAAAAACAGCTAATTCAAGTGGCAAAGAAACTTGCAAAAGCAGAAACGGTGACGGAACAAGAAGCACAAGAGCCGCCACCTCCGCATTATTAAATCACAATGTCTATTCCTTCCTTACCAGTCATTGCCCTCAGTGGTAGTGAGCAATGTGATATTAAACTTTTAGAAAGTATCGCAACACAAATTAGCGCACCTATTCTTTCTCCTCCAGACCTTTCCTCCGCGCTTACGGCTCAGTCCTTAGATTATTTATTGTATTTAGATAATGACCGCCTAGAATTACGCGCTTGTCAGGGTAAAAAAACCAATGCTGTCATTGTCGATTTTCTTACAGGTAAATCACGTCATCGACGTTTATATGGTGGTGGAAAAGGTCAAAATTTAAGTAAGGCGATTGGTCTGAAAAAGATCCCCAATGCTTCGGTACTCGACCTAACGGCAGGTTTAGGTGGCGATGCTTTTGTGTTGGCTAGTTTAGGCTGTCAGTTAACCCTTCTTGAAAGAAATCCTGTTGTGTATAACTTACTAAATAATGGTTTACAGCGTGTTTTTAACTCAGATAATAATGAGGTGAAACAGATTTGTTCACGCATGAATCTCTATAATCAGAGTGCTATTGAATATTTAACACAGTTAATATCAAGCAATAATGCACTGATACCTGATGTGATTTATCTTGATCCGATGTTTCCTGCACGTAAAAAATCGGCAAAAGTGAAAAAAGAAATGTCTTTCTTCCACGATATTGTTGGTGACGATAGTGATAGCCATCATGTGTTAGCCTTAGCCTTGAAATGCGCCTCTAAACGTATTGTGGTAAAGCGCCCTCGTTTAGCTGAAACACTAAGCAAAGTAAAACCACAGTTTAGTATCACGGGAAAGTCAACACGGTATGATATTTATCACCCTATAACATAAAATCTTCACTATTTGCCTCTAGTCACCTAACTTGCAACAGTAATCTGTATAGAAGATGAACAAGAAACAGTAATCCTTTACTTTTAGGGGCATGAAACAACAAGAATTACATTGTCTAGTTATAAGGGGCCAGGTAGGGCGTTATCCTGCATTGGTACAGGCATTAGGAAAATTTTCTGAAAACATCAAAATTAATTTAATTGATAATGATGTCGTTAAAGTCAAACAGGCATTACTTGATAAAAGCTTGGGCTTAGTGTTTCTTTTTCATGAAAGTGGACTTTCTGTTGAAGCTCTTGCCGAGTTAATGAGAAAAAATGCTTCCGAAGCTATTTTGATTTCCCTTAATGATGAAAAACCTCAGACTGCGCTATCGTCTAAGGCAGGTTATCATGGCGTGCAAGTTTGTAATTTGCACTATGCACCCTCTGGTTCTACCTCCAATCTTGCTTTAAAATTTTTAATTCAGTATGCCTTTTTAAAATCGGAGTTTCGTAGCTGTAAATCACTATTACGGGTTTCAGAACAACGTTGTCACTGGTTAGTTGACTCTAGCTCAGAAGCGGTTGCCTATATAATGGATGACCTGCATCTTTATGCAAATGACACCTATCTAAAACTATTTTCATATGGCTCATTGCATGGTTTAAAACTAACCGCAGTTTCTGATTTAATACTTGAAGATGAAAGAGAAGTTTTCTTTGATTTTGTACGTCAGTACGAAAATAGAAATATAAAAGCATCAGCACTTATTGTGACTGTGCATCCGTTAAAGGGTGATGATTTTCGTGCAAGTATCCGTCTTATACCCACTGTTTTTAGTGGAACGCGTTGTTATCAACTGTGGGTAAGAAAACTAGGAGCAGGTAATAGGCTATCTACACTGCAAAAAGTTGATAGCTTAGGGTTTGATGCCTCAATAGATGTTGAGCCTAATAAGGTTAAATCTTCTCCTTGGGACGATAACTCACTGCCTAAAAATAAAAAAGTTGCGAACCCTGTTATTGTAAAAGAAAGTAAAGGACATTCAGCTAGAAATTTAGCACCTAAAAACCGTCCACCAATAGCAGCTAGTAATGCAATAAAAAGTAAGCGACCTAGTAGTTATAATGCTTTATTAAAACAAGTTTTGATAAAAAAAGATGTGTCATTAAATTTATCTCAGTTAGATAGTTTACGTAATGTGAATAGCACAAATAGGCAATATATTGTTGATTTGAATGTGTCAGAGCTTGAGCATAAGAACATTGTGAGTAAGTTACCCAAAAAATACCATGATATTTTTTGGGATCAAGTGATGCTTGTTTTACTCTTTCAACGCCTAAGACAAATGAGTTCAAAGCAAATAGAGTTATTTATTCCTCTTTCCGAGTCAGCGGTAAAAGATACTATTTTAATTAGCTGGCTTAAGTCCAGCATCCTTCGTCTAGGTCACAGTGCAAGAGGATGTGTATTTTTACTTTCATTAAAAGAAGGTTTATCTGCAAAAGAAAGAAATATAGAGCACTTGCAACAGGTATTAGAAAGCCATCATTGTGCAATAGGCGCAGATAACTTTGCGATAAATCATCATACGAAAACACTATTGAAGTTTGTTAAGCCCAGCTATGTACGATTTTCAAAAAAATGGGTAATGAATAATATAAAAAACAAACAACAAGCGATGAAGCTCGCTAATGCGATTAAAACATTGGAAAAAAATAATATTAGAGTCATCGCACCCTATAATTCAGGGCGACAAATGAAGCAACTTTTTGATATGTCAGGGGCTTCCTTTTGTCAGAAACAAGCGGTTAGTTAAAGTATAAAACAATACAATTAGGAGAAATAATAAAAAAACATTTCCCGTAGAAACAAGGCATGCCTTGTTTAAAAAAAATAAAAAAAATGATAACAACAACTGATAAATACAATATTGCGGTAATAACACGAGGACATTCTATTGCATCGTGGCAGTACGCAGTATTGAAAAATGTACTAGCTATAGAAGGAGTGAGTCTCTCCACTCTATTGCTTAAGCACACTTCATCGAAAAAGCCGCCTCTTGCAGTTCAATTTCTGCATCATATCGAACGTTATTTATACCATTGTCAGCCGCATTATTTTACAGATAAAGCGATTGATGACTTACTTGGTCATGCTGATGTTTATGATCTAGCAAACACAAGCTTGCCCGACCTCGGTGAGATCGATTTTATTATTAATTTTACTGAAGCATTATTAGCAGATGATTTGCTCATACAGCCAAAATTAGGGGTGTGGTCGATTTTTATTGGTGATGATGAAAAAGTAAAATCACAACTCACTGCAGTGAATGATTTTATCTCAGAAAATGATGTGGTCACTATGGGGCTACAAATAGAAACCTTAAGTGGTACGCCGAATATCACCTTGTACCAATCAAATACCAGTGTCGATATGGCTTCACTATGCCGTACCGCAGAGCAGTGTTTACATAAAACATCCTATTTTATCCCTCACTATTTGAATCAATTAAAGGTTAGCGAACTACCCAAGCCAATAAGCTTTGCTCAAGAAAAATTAGCAAAAAATGAGGTGTCAAAAAGAGATTCTGCCTGTTTAGTTTGGCAGTCTATAAAACGTATTACTAAAAAAATGGATCATAAATATAGAGCGAAAGAGCAATGGGCTTTAATTTATGGAGAAAACTCAGCGGAAAACTCATTAGTTGCAAATTTTAATATTTCATCATTTAAAATGTTACAGCCACCAGAGGATAGGTTCTGGGCAGATCCGTTTGTGGTAACACAAGATAATAAAAACTATATTTTCTTTGAAGAGTTATTATTTGAGCGCGACTTAGGGCATCTTAGTTGTATGGAGCTATATGCCGACGGGAGTTATAGCGATCCTGTTAAGATTCTAGAAAAGCCACATCATTTATCCTACCCTTTTATTTTTCAGCATGATAATGATTTTTATATGATCCCTGAATCGGGTGATGCGCAATGTGTAGAGCTTTATAAATGCACATCATTTCCCTATCAATGGGAATTTGAGAAAAAACTTATCACAAATATTCGTGCGTATGATTCAACTTTATTCAAGCACGATGGACTTTGGTGGCTATTTGCCTGTGTCGCTGACGATGAACAGTGTCCATCAACAGAAGATTTACACCTATTTTATGCAGACAGCCCCTTGAGTGACGATTGGCAAGCGCACCCACTCAATCCCATAATTTCTGATGCCGCAAGCGCAAGACCCGCAGGAAAAATTTTCTCACATAATGGGAAAATATATCGTCCATCTCAAAATTGTGCAGCATCTTATGGAGCAGGTTTAAACCTTTGTGAGATAACAACATTAAGCACTGATCATTATTCCGAAGAGATTATCAGTCAAATTTTTCCTGATTGGGATAAGCGTCTAAAAGGGCTACATACATTTAACTTCAATGAAAACATCACTGTATGCGATGTCATTATTGATAACCGCAAATAAAAAGATGAGGAAAGCATTATGCATATCGCTCACGTAATAGAACCTATGGGGCATGGCGTATTTATATGGGTTATAGATATGTCGAACAAGCTAGTAGAGGCAGGTTATGAAGTGACTGTTTTACACTCTATTCGAGAAGAAACACCTGAAAACTGGCGTGAGATGTTTGACCCTAGAGTCAATTTAATCCACGTTCAAATGAGCCGTGCGATTGACCCTATTGTCGATACAAAGGCGCTCATCGGACTTTATAAAAACCTAAAACGTATCAACCCTGATATTATTCACGGTCACTCATCAAAAAGTGGTTTTCTTGCCCGTGCGGCGGGCTTTTTATTAAGAAAAAATCAGTCACTGCTTTATACATCCCATGCTATTCACTATCCCTTGATTAAAAATCCCCTTAAACGTCAAGTTTATAAGGCATTAGAGCTGATTGGGTATTGGCTTGGAGGCACGATTGTTGCCTGCTCTAAAAAAGAATTCGATATTATTTTAAAAGAAATTACGTTTGGTAACACAGAGAGATTAATCAGAATTAGTAATGGTATTGATGTTGAGCAGACCATTCCTAAGGATTATGCACAAAAGAATGATAAAGTTAAAATTGGCGTGCTAGGGCGAATATCCGAGCAAAAAGCGCCGTGGGATTTTGCCACGATTGCACAATCAATCTCTGCTAAACGCAATGATGTAGAGTTTGTTTGGGTAGGCGGTGGAGAGCCTGATGATGTTAAATTGCTTAATGATGCAGGGGTGCGAGTAACAGGCTTATTAAGTCGTCCCGATGCTTTAAAAGAAGTGTCTAGTTTAGATATATTTCTACAAACCTCCTTGTATGAAGGTTTATCTTTAGCCTTATTAGAAGCCCAAGTTGCAGGTATTCCTGCTGTTGTTACCAATATTCCTGGCAATGATGAAGTCGTGCAACATAAAAAAACAGGCTATGTGGGTAACAATAACGAGGAGTTACAGCAATTTACCGAACAATTGATTGACTCTTCGGAATTACGACAAGAAATGGGCGAAGCAGCTATGCGTTACGCTAAACAATATTTCTCTTTTGATGTAATGGGAGATATTTATAAGGAAAAATATCAAGAGATTGTTGATAAAACGATAGATAAAAAAGTTTCTGTCGCATCTTAAAAAAAGGCAAGTTAGAATGTCGAAGTTATTTCATGCACGTTCCTTAGCTTATGTGTCAATAACGTAGCCTGTGTTGAGGCACGAAACACAGGAATCCGATATTTCTTAATCCCATGTTTCGTGCCTCAACACAGGCTACAATTTTTAATTCTAACATTGGACTCCTTGTGTATACCGCAGCCTATAAATTATTACGTCCCATCTTATTTCTTTTCTCGGCAGAAAAAGCCCATCACTTGACCTTAAACGGTCTAAAAATTGCGTCAAAAATGGGGCTATTGCGTTTATCTACAAAAAAAATAAGCAGTAAAGCCACCACAGTAATGGGGATACAATTTCCCAATCAGGTTGGTCTAGCAGCAGGTTTAGATAAAAATGGTGATTACTTAGCTGAGTTATCCCAACTAGGTTTTGGCTTTGTTGAAATTGGTACAATCACCCCGCGTCCACAAGATGGAAACCCCTTGCCACGTTTATTCCGTTTGCCGCAAGCCCGCGCTATTATTAACCGCATGGGGTTTAATAATTTAGGTATTCAGCACCTTCTTAAGCAAGTCAAAAAAGCACGTGCAGCAGGTCATAAGGGAATTATTGGTATTAATATTGGTAAAAACTTTGATACCGATGTTGAAAATGCGGTTGATGATTACTTGATTTGTCTCCGTGAAGCCTATGCCTTCGCTGACTATATTACGATCAATATATCTTCCCCAAATACACCGGGTTTACGTGACTTGCAGTATGGCGATGAGCTAAACCAGCTACTATCAACATTAAAGCAAGCACAATTAAGCTTAGCCAAAACTCACGATAAATATGTACCCTTAGCGGTAAAAGTAGCACCTGATTTAAGTTCGGATGAAGTAGTCTTTATTGCAGAGACACTCCTCAATAATAAGATAGATGGCTTAATCGCAACCAATACCACCTTATCACGCGATGCTGTGAAAGACATGCAATACGGTGATGAAGCAGGGGGCTTGAGTGGTGAGCCAGTGCGTGATTTATCCACGGCTATTATTACTCAATTTGCCAATATACTCGGGGATAAAATACCCATTATAGGCGTAGGGGGCATAGCCTCTGGCGAAGATGCGGTTGATAAAATTAAAGCAGGTGCGACGTTAGTACAAGTTTACTCCGCGCTTATCTATCAAGGCCCCGCTTTAGTAACGGAATGTTCACAAGCCATTGCAAATTATACAAAAAATGACAAATAAACGACCTCTTGTAATGGGCATACTTAATGTAACCCCCGACAGCTTTTCTGATGGTGGTCAGCACGACAGCCCCCGTTTAGCGCTTCAACATGCACAGCAAATGATAAAAGAAGGTGCTGATATTATTGATGTAGGCGGAGAATCTACACGCCCCGGTGCCGATGTCGTGAGTGAAGAGGAGCAAATCAGCCGTGTTATCCCCGTTATTGAAACATTAAGAAAAAATATTGATCAATCCATTTTAATTAGTATAGATACGACCAATGTAACGGTTGCTAAACGTGCTTTAGAAGCAGGTGCAAACTGGATAAATGATGTATCAGCAGGGGAAGACTCTGAGGGAATGTTGGAACTTGCAGCATCCAAACAAGCGCCTATTGTACTAATGCATCGTCAAGGAATTTCCGCCACCATGCAGGATAATCCTCAATACAGCGATGTGGTTGCTGAAGTCACACATTATCTAAAGCAACGGGCAGAAGCAGCACGCTCAGCGGGCATCAAACCCTCACATATTATTCTTGACCCTGGTATTGGCTTTGGTAAAAGCTTTGCACATAATCTCACGTTAATGTCACAGCTAAATGCTATCACCGCACTTGGCTATGAGGTATTGCTAGGTACAAGCCGAAAGCGCTTTCTTAGCGAGATTTGCCAGCAAAAAAGCTCTGCAAAACTAGCCGCCGCAACAGCCGCGACAACGACATTGGGTGTGATGGCGGGAGTGAGTGTTTTTAGGGTGCATGATGTATTTGAGAATCGTCAGGCGGTAGATGTCACGTGGGAAGTTAAAAATTCATAAAAACATTGGGGTAGCTACAAGGCATGCCTTGTACCTACGGTATATAACTACACCTTGGTAAAACTAAATACAGAGCGATTATTCACTTTCTCAACACCAACCATAATCGTATCACCTGATGCAAAATCCCCAGCTAATATCTTTTGTGCTAATGGATTTTCAATATGTGTTTGAATCGCGCGTTTAAGAGGGCGCGCACCATAAACAGGGTCAAACCCTTCTTCTGCTATCAAATCTAACGCATCATTATTAAATGTAATGCTCATCTCTCGGCTTATAAGGCGTTTACTTAGGTTACCTATTTGAATCTCTGCTATCTGACGAATCTCATTTTGATCTAAGGGTCTAAATACAACGGTATCATCAATACGGTTAATAAACTCAGGACGAAAATGTGTGCCGACAATATCCATCACTGCAGTTTTCATACGGTCATAATTTTCTTCGCCAGCCATAGTTTGAATCACATCAGAGCCTAGATTTGAGGTCATGACGATCACGGTATTGCGGAAATTAACGGTGCGACCTTGACCATCGGTTAAACGACCATCATCCAAGACTTGTAGCAGAATATTGAATACATCAGGATGCGCTTTTTCGACCTCATCCATTAAAATCACCGAGTAGGGCTTGCGTCTGACCAGCTCAGTAAGGTAGCCACCTTCTTCGTAGCCTACATAACCTGGAGGTGCACCGATGAGTCGAGCGACAGAATGCTTCTCCATAAATTCCGACATATCAATACGCACCATGGCGTCCTGCGTATCAAATAAGAAGGTAGAGAGTGCTTTGGTTAACTCTGTTTTACCCACCCCTGTTGGACCAAGGAATAAGAAAGAACCCGTGGGACGATTAGGGTCAGACAAGCCAGCACGAGAGCGTCGAATAGCATTTGCCACGGCGCTGATGGCTTCTGTTTGACCGATGACTTTCTTTTGCAGCGAGGCTTCCATGCGTAATAATTTATCGCGCTCACCTTCGAGCATTTTATTCACAGGAATACCTGTCCACATAGAAACAATATCAGCGATCTCTTCATCCGTTACTTTATTTCTAAGTAGCTGGAAGTTGTCCATTTCACCCGCTTCATCTGCTGCTTGAAGTTGTTTTTCTAACTCGGGGATCTTGCCATATTGAAGCTCTGCCATTAGCTGTAAATTACCTTGACGACTGGCTGTTTCTAGTTCAATACGCGCGGAGTCTAACGATTCTTTGATGTGAGCAGTGCCTTGGACAGCAGACTTTTCTACTTTCCAGATTTCTTCTAAATCAGAATACTTTCGTTCTAAAACGGATATTTTATCTTCAATAATACCAAGGCGTTTTTTTGAGGCTCTATCTTCTTCTTTATTTAAGGCTTCACGCTCGATTTTATATTGAATCATTTTACGCTCAAGCTTATCCATCGCTTCTGGTTTTGAGTCAATTTCAATACGAATACGCGAGGCAGCCTCATCAATTAGGTCGATGGCTTTATCAGGCAACTGACGATCTGCAATATAACGATGCGACAGAGTAGCGGCGGCAACAATCGCAGGGTCGGTAATTTCGACACCATGATGCGCCTCGTAACGCTCTTTTAATCCACGTAAAATCGCAATGGTGTCTTCTACCGAAGGCTCATCAACAATGATTTTTTGGAAACGACGCTCTAACGCGGCATCTTTTTCAATATACTCACGATACTCATCCAGCGTAGTCGCACCCACACAATGTAGCTCGCCACGTGCCAAGGCGGGTTTTAACATATTGCCCGCATCCATTGCACCATCAGCCTTGCCTGCCCCCACCATGGTGTGAATTTCATCAATAAATAGAATGATATTGCCATCCGATTTAGAAACATCATTCAAGACAGCTTTTAGACGCTCTTCAAAATCACCACGAAATTTTGCGCCAGCGAGTAGGGCGGCTAAATCCAGTGATAATAAGCGTTTATCTTTAAAGCTATTCGGGACTTCACCATTCACGATACGCTGTGCTAAACCTTCAACCAAGGCAGTTTTACCCACGCCAGGTTCACCAATAACAACAGGATTATTTTTCGTGCGACGCTGTAGAATTTGTACCATGCGACGAATTTCTTCATCGCGCCCAATAATCGGGTCAATTTTTCCCTGCTCCGCACGCTCGGTTAGATCAATCGTATATTTTTTAAGAGCCTCGTGCTTATCCTCGGCATTGGGGTCATCAACGGATTGTCCACCGCGAATATTGTCAATCGCCATATTTAGCGCATCTTTTGTCGCTCCTGATTTTTTAAGCAATTTACCGACAACACCTTTATCGTCAAGTGCAGCAACTAAAAATAGCTCGGAGGATATGTATTGATCATCACGCTTTTGCGCTAGTTTATCGGTGATATTTAATAAACGAGATAAGTCATTAGAAACGTGCAAATCACCATTATCACCACCAGAAACACTCGCCATTGACGCTAACGCTTCAGTAAGCTTTGAGCGTAATGCGTTAATCTTAACGCCAGCTTGAGCAAACACACTGCGCGCAATACCCCCCTCTTGGTCGATTAGTGCAAGCAATAAGTGTAATGGCTCAATAAATTGATGATTATTACCCAATGCCAAAGACTGGGCATCTTGAAGTGCTAACTGAAATTTACTGGTTAATTTATCGGATCTCATTATAAATTCCCTCGTTATTATTGAGCGCTTGATGCAACTTTATTTTGTAGAAAATTATATTTGAATCCGAGAGTTAATACGGATTCAGGTATTATAAATACAAAGGCTCTAGTTCTTTGTTTTTAGCTTCTTTTTTACTTTCTCGTTTATCTTGTTGTTGCTGTATTTTTTCTACCGCTCTCCATAAGTCTTCTCCTTGCCAAACACCGTTATTTTTAGCGTATAAATGCTGATTTAGATCATTTATCGCGTATTGCAAGTGTGTATCGCTTAAGCCATTATCACCTATGTTTTTTAGCCAATTTGCAAATAATGTTTTTGCAGTTTGTGGATTATTGTCTATACAAGCTTGTTTTAACTGCTGTAAGTTTTTTTGTTGATCAACGGCTGTTTGTTTTTTACTAGTCTTAGCGGTTATATCGGCTGTTAATAATTTTTTGCGCCAATTTTTATAGAGCCATGCTAACAGTAAAAGTAATAATACACTGGTTAAGATTATTAAGATAATGAGTGTATTTGATAGGCTTGATTCTTGTGGCTCATCAATATCTGTCTGTTTCTCTTCTTTGGGGGGCGTTAATGCTTTTTGTATCGGTGTTACTGCGGGTGCGCCTGATACCTTTAATGTAACTGCTTTAATCGTCGCTACTTCTTGTTTATTTGTTTGACTGTTCCACCACGGAATCGTTAATTCAGGCAGTATAAAATTTCCCCCGCCTGTGGCAATGAGTACGATATTTTTATTCATTGTGCCGACGATACCATCGAGATTTTTAATATTATCGAATACTGGTTTTTCAGGATAAAGCTTTATACCATCAGGTGCTTGCAGATTAATCTCAGGTAATTGCTCTGCGCGTAAGCCATCCGCAATAGCGGCTAAAACGACAGTAACAGGTTCACCAGCTTTGAGTTGCTCAGGTGGTATGGGCCAGTTTAAATGTAAGGAAAAATCTTTAGCAATAATCCAGTCTTTACCCGTGAACTCATCGGGGCGTGGCTTGATATTAAGAGTGATTTCTTTTGATTTTACTCTGACGCGTTTACTGCGTGAGCTATAGTTAAACGTATTAAGATTACGCTGGCTTTCGCGACGAAGTGTGCCACTAAAAACAGATGGTGCGAGTACCAATTTACCACTTTCCTGCGGGATAATGGCAAAGCGACGGGTGAGCATACGGTAGTCACGTCCATCGCGTTGTACAATGCGCTCTGGTGTGTTGCCTAGTGGTTCTATATCTGCACGTCCTGCGGTTAAACGAGGGCGCGTTAGTGTGGCGTTGCTTCTAAAGGGTCTGGCGGATAACAGTTTTTGAACATAAATAAATTGACCTTGCACATAAGTGGCAGGCTGCTCTATCTCAGCTTCTAAGATAATATCCTTTGCACCTGTCATCTCAGTAGAATCTTTGATGGTAATGTCTGTCGGCTGGGTGCTTTCATTGCCTACAGTAATAGCAGGAATTGTTATTTTCCCCGCATGTTTCGCAACGACGGTATATATCCATGAAGAAGATTGCGTAACATTCCCGTTAATAATGTTCATGCTACTTTGTTTGTATTGATCAAGAATTTCAAAATCTTGTTGTAAGCCTGAGATATCAATACTACCCACACTTGCGCTATCACTGGTAATGGTTATTTCAAAGGCATCTTCTACACTAATATTGAGTGCATCAATTTTTAGCTGTACCTTCGCGAAAGAGAGGGTGGGTAGGCATAAAAATAAACAGAGTAGCAGAAAGAATTGATGCGTTAATCGCTTGCTTACCATGGTTGTTGCTCTCCCGTGGACTGATTTCTATCACGATATTGATACATAAACTTTCTACGCCATAAGCCCGCAGAATCATCGGGTATTTTGCGTAACCATTGCTCTGCACGTTGATCTTTTTCGCGCTTTTTTTGTAATTCTGCCTTTGTCATTGCTTTTTTCTGTTGCTTCTTTTTTTCTGCCTCTTTGCCTAAGCGTCCATGCTCATTTGGGTCGCTGACACCTTCGCCATCATCTTTTTTATCTTTATCCTTTTGTGATTTTGATTTTTCAGCATCCTTTTTATTTTGTTCTTCTTGAGACTTTTCTTTAGATTTTTGATTTTGTTTGTCAGATTTGTTTTGCTGATTTTTTTTATCGCCTTTCTTGCCACTTTTTTTACCTTCTTGATTTTTTTTATTCTTCTTTTGATCCGAGTTATCTTGTTTATTATCCTCTCTCTCTTTGCCGTCTTTCCCTTTTTGCTTGTTTTTTTGTTGTTGCTGTTTTAATTTTTTTAATAAATTTAGATTGTCTTTAGCATCTTGTAGTTGTGGATTTTTCTTTAAGGCTTGTTGATACGCTTTAATGGCTTCGTCAATCTTTTTTTGTTTTGCCAAGGCATTGCCACGATTATAATCCGCATCGGCACTATTAAATTTTGCATAAAGATCAATAGATTTTTGATAATCTCCCTGCCGATAAGCCGCCGCCGCTTGCCAGTCAGGACGTTTAAAGAGCGTCGCTGCTTTATCGGCTTGTTTATGTTCAAGCGCTATTTTGCCGCGCTGGTTATCATTGTGCCATAAGGCATCCCACTCAAATGCATTGGCAGGTTCAGCGTGTGGCAATAAGAAAACAGCCAGTAACACACTAAATAATAGACCACGACGAAATAATAATAAAACAAAGGGGATAAGTAATAAGCTCAACCAAATTCCCGCATTATTCCAATATTCAACCTGTCTATTTTTATTTTTCAATAACTTTTCATGTAACTTATCTGTCTTTTTAGCTGAGAGTTGTTCGGTAAAATATTTGACATCTTCATCCCCTAAGCTTGATAAGTGATAATATCCTTTACCTGCACTGGCAACTTGGCGCAACTCACTTTCATTGAGTGAGGCAATAACAGGGTTTCCTTGCTTGTCACGCAGTACACGCCCGCCCGCTAAGGGGATGGTTGCTCCTTGTTTTGTTCCTACACCAAGAATAGAAACACTATAGCCTTTTTTACTCGCTGCTTTAGCACTAGCAATGGCGTTAGATAAGTTTGATACCCCATCGGTAATTAAAAGAATATTGCCTTTTTTAAAATCACTTTGTTGCAATAGTTTTACGGCTTCATTAATCGCTAAATCTACACGACTACCTTGCGATGGCATGGTACC
>QOAQ01000064.1 GCA_003972955.1 Aquificaceae bacterium | reverse complement strand
GCAACTACGGTATGATGAACAAGCTATTGATTCCACAGTGATTTAAAAAATACCCGCTTAACCTATGGGTGAAGCTAAGATTTTTTAATTTCACTGTGAAACCAATATCTTATCCCTCATATCCGCATTTGCCTCACGGATTCAGGATATAATTAAAGATGCCCAAAAGGATATTCAAATGCCAATCATCAGTGCTAAACGACAAATCACTTTACCAATCTTATAATGTAAACAACTTGGCTTAAAACCAGGAGATGAATATATCAGCTTTGTATTTGATGGTCGTATTACCATTATTAAGAAGGTTTCTACTGCCGCAAAAGGTATTTTAAAACATATCAAAGGAGATTCTTCGCTAAGTGATCTCGAGTCTATGCAAGATGGTATGAATTTAGGTCAAAAAGTATGATTGCTATTGATACTAATGTGTTGCTTCGTTATCTACTTCAACTCATTCCCATGCTCCAGTGTTCCGAACACAACGCTGGAGCGTTGTAAGCTGCATTCCCACCGAGACGGCAGGAACGAGACAAATCTATAAACTAATTATCTAGAAATTCTAACTGCTTTCAGCATCACCCAAACCAATCAATTTCTTTTCCATAAACACAGCTTGCCCACATTCAGGCACGAGCTGATAGCCTTGGAAGCCAAAATTTTTATAGGCTGTTTTGGCAATGGTATTATTGTCTAAAACCTCCAGTGTTAGCTTACAGCAGCCAAGGTCATGGGCTATTTGTTCGACTTTAGTGAACATTTTGCGTGATAAGCCTTGCCCTCTGAATGGTTTATCGACCATTACGTCGTGGATGTTTAATAGTGGTTTACAGGCGAAGGTTGAGAAGCCTTCTATTGCATTAATTAAACCTGCGGGTGTGTCATTAACGAAGGCTAGGATGACGTGTACTGCTGTACGTTTTTTTATTTCTGTGACTAGATTTTGCTGTGTATATTCTGAGAGTGGCTTATTGCCCCCCATTGGGTCTTGGGCATATTGATTGAGCAGAAAGACTAGGGCTTCTGCATGTTTTGGATTGTTTAAGTCTGCTTCAAAAATATCAACACTCATATTGTTACTCTTTAAATGCGCTACGTAAGTATTCTACCATTGACCATACGGTTAAAATGGTTGCGATGGCTAATAAAATTAGACCTGCTTCGCGTATGGGAAATCCAAAGAGAGGTTGATTGTAGAGCAGGAATATTAAGGCAAATATTTGTGCGACTGTTTTGATTTTACCTAAATTGACTACGGCTACTTTACTCCTCTGACCAGATTCTGCCATCCATTCGCGTAGTGCCGATATAACAATTTCACGACCAATAATGGCGCATGCGGCTAAGGTTATCCACATATCGGCTTCTCTGCTAACGACAAGTAGTAAGGCGATGGTGACTATTAATTTATCGGCAACAGGGTCAAGAAACGCGCCAAAGCGAGATTCTAAACCAAGCTTGCGTGCATAATAGCCGTCGGCCCAGTCTGTTACCCCTGCTAGACCAAAGGTGGTTGCTGCTGCTAGTGGGTAGTCCATAAAGAAGAAAACAATCACTAAAGGGATGGCAAATATTCTTAATAGGGTTAGAAAGATTGGTAAGTTAAAGATCATTGCTCTATTTTCCATGGAAAACATTATAAATTTTTTCTGCAAGCTGGCGACTTATTCCTGAGACTTTGCTCAACTCGTCAATGCTTGCAATCGTAATCGCACGCATTCCTCCAAATTGTTTCAATAAGGTCTGCCTGCGTTTTGGTCCTAAGCCTGCTATCTCTTCCAATGGCGAGCGGGTACGTGCTTTTTGGCGACGTTGCCGATGCCCTGTAATTGCAAACCGATGTGCTTCGTCGCGTATTTGTTGTATTAAATGCAATGCGCTTGAGTGAGGGTCTAGTTCAATTCTATTTTTGCCAATCGTTAGGGTATCTAAATCAGCTTTACGACCTTCTCCTTTGGTAATACCAATGACATCAACCCCTGATATGTGGAGTGCTTGAATCACGTCTAAGGCTTGTGTTACCTGTCCTTTTCCGCCATCTATAAATAAAATATCGGGTAGCTTTGCTTCACCTTTTTGTACTTTTTTGAAACGTCGCTGTAGGGCTTGCTTCATTGCGGCATAGTCATCACCAGGCGTTATCCCTGAAATATTATAACGTCTATACTCGGATTTAACTGCACCATCTGCGCCAAAAACGACACAGGATGCAACGGTTGCTTCTCCTTGCGTATGACTTATATCAAAACATTCCATTCGCGCGGGGATGTATTCTAAATTTAATTCATCTTGCAGGGCTAACAAACGCTTTTGCATTCCTGCTTTAGAGCTTAAATTAGTTTGTAAGGCGTGCAAGGCGTTACGTGATGCCATATCGACCCAACGTGTTCGTTCTCCACGCGTCTTGTAACTCAGCTTAATCTTGCGCTCTGCTTTGAGCGACAACATATCAGATAAAGCATCTTTATCGTCTGGTATATGGCTTAATAATAACTGACTTGGAATTTTTCGGCTGTGGTAATATTGAGCAATAAAAGAACTTATTATTTCGCCCTCATTAACATCCATTGACGGTAGCTTAGGAAAGAAGTTTTTATTGCCTAGATTATTGCCGCCACGAATCGTCAGCACTTGGATACTGGCAACCTTAGAGGCAAGCTGCAAGGCAATCACATCGACATCTCCTTTTGCCCCGCTGATATATTGTTGCTGTGAAATTTTACGGAGATTTGCTATTTGGTCTCGACACTCTGCTGCTTTTTCATAGTCTAAACGGCTTGCTGCTTGATCCATTTGCTTTACAAGATCATTAATAATTATCTCGCTTTTACCTTGTAGAAATTTAACTGTATGATTTACGCCTATTTGATAATCATCCACACTAATTTCATGGGTGCATGGCGCTGTGCAACGTTTGATTTGATACTGCAAACAAGGACGTGAGCGATTCGCAAAGTAGCTGTCTTCACATTGTCTCATTTGAAACAGTTTTTGCAGATGGTTTAGTGTTTCTCTGACGGCTCCAGAGCTAGGGTAAGGTCCAAAGTATTGACCCTTTGATTTTTTCCCACCCCGATGAAATTGTACGCGCGGGTATTCATGAGCAGATACATAGATGTACGGATAGCCTTTATCATCACGCAACAGAATATTGTAACGTGGCTGATGTTTTTTAATAAGATTGCTTTCAAGCAGTAAGGCTTCTGCTTCGGTATCGGTTAGGGTGATGCGTATGTTTTGTATCTGTTTAACCATCGACCAGATACGGGAGTTTACTAGGTTACTACGAAAGTAGCTGGAAACACGATTTTTTAAATCCTTTGCCTTACCAACATACAGAATTTTATTGTCCATGCCTAGCATACGGTATACGCCAGGTTTATGTGGAACGGTTGTTAAAAACTGTTTGCTATCGAATTCTTCTGCGGCATCATCTGACATTTTTTGTCTCTTTGAAAAAGAGATTTATAGTCTTTCATATATTAAATTTCCATACCCTTCGACTCCCCTCAGGGGGCTTGCACCCAGAGCGGAGTCGAAGGGTAATTATTTAAGTGAATGTCTATAGAAAGAATATCAATCAAAACTTAATAAGAGCAGAACCCCACGTAAAGCCTCCACCAAAACCTTCTAGTAAGAGTGTTTCACCACGTTTAATACGACCATCACGTACGGCAGTGTCTAAGGCTAAGGGAATGGAGGCTGCCGAGGTATTGCCGTGTTCATTGACGGTAACCACGACATTATCCATCGACATTTTTAATTTTTTAGCTGTTGCAGCGATAATGCGAATATTCGCTTGATGGGGTACTAACCAATCAATATCTGATTTTTGCAATTTATTGTGGGCTAAGGTTTCATCAACAATTCGACCTAATGTTTTGACTGCTACACGGAACACTTCATTGCCTCGCATTTCAACAAAAGCACCTCCTGATTTTAGGATGTCTGAATTTTTAGAAATACCCGCATTGACTTTAAGTAAATCGGCATAGTCGCCATCTGCATGTAAATGAGTTGAGAGTATTCCTGCCTCTTCACTCGCCTCTAAAATAACCGCTCCTGCACCATCACCAAATAAAACACAGGTGTTGCGATCATTCCAGTCAACAATGCGGGAGAGTGTTTCTGCACCAATCACTAAGGCACATTTATGCGACCCACTTTGAATAAATTTATCGGCAATGCCTAAGGCATATACAAAACCTGTGCAAACGGCTTGCACATCGAAAGCAGCGCCGCCATTTGTCACGCCTAAACGACTTTGTAATAAACAGGCGGTGCTGGGAAAAATGAGGTCTGGGGTGGTCGTTGCAACGATGATTAAATCAATATCTTCGGCTGTTTTACCTGCCATTTCCATGGCTAAACGTGCTGCTTTTTCAGCGAGGTCACAGGTGGTTTCATCATCTGCTGCAAGATGACGTTTTTCAATACCTGTGCGTTCTACAATCCATTCATGACTTGTCTCAACTATTTTTGCCAGATCATGATTTGTCACTATTTTTTCTGGTAAATAGCTACCTGTACCTGCTATACGTGAAAACATATTCATAATCCTAATTTGATATTTTTTTAATGGTTGTGACAGAATCTAAGCCTTTTGTGCCGCAAACTCTTCTAAACGAGACTTAATTCGTAGATGTAATTGTGCTTTGACTTCTTTTCGTGCAATGCCGATAGCGGTTGCAAATGCTAAGGCATCAACGTTGCCATGACTTTTAACCACAATACCCTGCAACCCTAATAAGCTCGCACCATTGTAGCGACGTGGATCAAAACGTTTGGTAAACGCTTTCAGTACGGGCATTGATATTAACGCTGCAACTTTGCTAAAAATACTACGTGTATATTCTGCTTTCAACTCAGTAGAAAGCATTTTAGCTAAACCTTCGGATGTTTTTAGTGCGACATTGCCAACAAAACCATCGCAAACAATTAAGTCAACTTTACCACTAAATATATCGTTTCCTTCAACAAATCCTTGATAATTAAAGTTACCTTTTTTTATCAACGTATTTGCCATTTTGACTTGCTCATTACCTTTTATATCTTCTTCACCAATATTGAGTAAGCCAATACGCGGTGCATCGATTTCATCAATTACACTAATTAACTCTGACCCCATTAAGGCAAATTGATATAAGTGTTCTGCGCTTGAGTCTATATTTGCACCTAAATCTAGCATGTGTGTATGTGACTTAGAGTTAGGTATTGCAGTACATAAGGCAGGTCGGTCTATTCCTGGTAGCATTTTCAAAACGAAACGTGCAGTTGCCATTAACGCTCCCGTATTACCTGCACTCACGACGGCATCCGCATCACTGTTTTTTACTAAGTTGATTGCAACACGCATAGATGAATCTTTTTTTCCACGCAATGCTAAGGCTGGTTTTTCATCCATCGCAACGGTTTGTGAGGCGTGATGAATAGTGAGGCGAGGGAGATTTTCTGCCTTGTGCTTTTTTAGTTCTGCACGCAGTTTTTCTTGATCGCCTACTAATATAAGCTCTATATCTTGATGGGTTTGTAAGGCATTAATTGCAGCCTCAACCACAATGGGAAAACCATTGTCCCCGCCCATTGCATCTAAAGATATACGATGAATAGAACTCATATTTTCTCCTATTAAAACGATCGGCTAGAAAACACCTTAGCTAGTGACAATACCACAAAATCTGCGTTTAATATTAGGCGTCCTTTATATAAAGCAAAAGTAGTTTACACTTTTCTAGTTACAAGGCTCCAGCCTTGTAATTCGTGTTGACGGCTCTAGCCGTCGAGAAGGCTACCAATATCGTTTATAACGGCTAGAGCCGTTGGTCTAGGTTACGAGGCTGGAGCCTCGTAACTAGCTAACCCCTATAGCTAAAAGTGTAAACTGGCAAATGAAGTATGCCTAATATTCACCCATAGTTAGATGTTAATCGAGTTTGTTTTAATATTTACACATCACTATTAGCAAAAATCGCGGGACTAAGCCCGCGATTTTATAACTATAAATTACCTAAGCACTCAGATTAGATATTTATACAACTATAGACATTCACTTAAATAATTACCCTTCGACTCCGCTCAGGGTGCAAGCCCCCTGAGCGGAGCCGAAGGGTATGGAAATTTAATATATGAAAGACTATATGCTTACTCTTCGCCTACTTCATCTTCATCAATATAAATATCTTTAGGCTGAATAACCTGACGACCACGATAAAAACCGTTTGGTGTCATGTGATGACGTAAATGAGTCTCACCTGATGCAGGATCGATAGATAATGTAGGACCCGTTAATGAGTCATGAGAACGACGTTGTCCACGTCTAGAACGTGTTACTTTACTTTTTTGTACTGCCATTTTGGCTCACTCCGATAAGTCTTTCTGTATAAATATTACAATAAGTCACTGCAATACTATTTTTGTAAATCTTTTAAAATAGCAAAGGGATTTTTAACATCCTCTTGCTGTGTATCACTTTCTTCTGCTACTGCTTCAATCAATGGTCTAAAAGGCTCGCAGTCATCATGCAATGCTGAATGAGGTACACCTAACAAAACTTCATCTTCAATAAAATCTTGTAAAAATATACGATCATCTTCCACTGCCCAAGTATCATATTCGCTTTGTAAACGTTCTGCTTCTTTATCAGAAGTGGTAAATACTATATTTAACTCGCTATCGACACGATGTAAAATAGGTTGCAAACAACGTTGACAAACAAGCGATAACTCACCCTTTATATGACCCGTAACAATCGGTAAGTTTGTTATATTTGTTCGATCAAAGGCTAAATCAACCTTTAACACACCCGTATTAGCTGACAGTATTTCCTTTAAACGAGGAAACTGTTTCACTGGCATTTCACCTTCAAGCAATATACGTTGCTCGATTAAGCGAAATGGATCTATCTCTATAGGTAGCCTTTTTGACATAAGCGCGCGATTATAGAAACTATCCCCTATGACTGTAAAGCTCTATTATTGATTTTTTTGTAAAAAAACGTATTTATTCACCTTTGCTACTACTATCAGAAAGATATTACCGATATAATGCGCGCCCTTGCGAATCAGCTAATAAAACTACCATGCAACAAAACATCATTCTTGGCTCTACGTCACCCTTTCGCAAAGAACTATTGCAGCGTTTAAGTATTCCTTTTACGACAGACGCACCTGACATCGATGAAACGCCCTTAAAAAATGAGTCTCCAGAAGACTATGTAAAGCGTTTATCGTTAGAAAAAGCACAGGCAGTTGCCAAAAAACATCCTCATGCATACATTATTGGCTCAGACCAATGCTCTGTATTAAAAGGGAAAATACGTGGCAAACCAAACAACCATGACAATGCCGTTAAACAGCTACAAGAAAGCTCGGCACAGCGTGTTAGTTTTTTAACAGGTCTCTGTCTGCTCAATAGCAAAACCAATGAATTTCAGCTCGATATGATTCCTTTTCATGTTGATTTTAGAAAATTAACCGATAAAGAAATTGAAGCGTATTTACGCGCTGAAGAACCTTATTTTTGTGCAGGTAGCTTTAAGTCCGAAGGCTTGGGAATCTCACTTTTTGAGCGTCTTCAAGGTGATGACCCGACCGCATTAATTGGACTCCCGTTAATCAGATTATCGGCGATGTTACGCGAACAAAATATACTAATTCCTGCATAATGATTCAGTTACATTTTTATTTTTACAAACTAATTTTTAACTCTTAAAGGAGCCTCAACAATGGCCATAGAACGTACTATTTCAATTATCAAACCTGATGCCATCGCTAAAAATGTGATTGGTGAAATTTACAGTCGCTTTGAAAAAGGTGGTTTAACCATTATTGCCGCAAAAATGAAACATTTATCTCAAGCAGATGCCGAAGGTTTCTACGCTGTACATAAAGAGCGCCCTTTCTTTGGTGAGCTAGTTGAATTTATGACATCAGGTCCTGTGATGATCCAAGTATTAGAAGGCGAAAATGCAGTGGCTAAAAACCGTGAGTTAATGGGGGCTACTAACCCTGCGGAAGCAGATGCTGGTACTATTCGTGCTGACTTTGCACAAAGCATTGATGAAAATGCCGTTCACGGCTCTGATAGTGCTGAAAATGCAAAAATTGAAATGGATTTTTTCTTCTCTGAAGATGAAATCTGCCCACGCACAAGATAAGACAATATAAAGCCTCTGACTTAAGAATTCATCTTAAGTCATGCTTCGAGCCAATTTACTATCGCTCGAACTGACCCTCAGAGGTTTTCATTATGAGCAAGCACAATACATCAGAAAAAATCAAACAAATCGATGTAAAAGTTGAATCATCATCCGCCAGTAAAGCTAAAACACCCCAAAAGATTAATCTTCTCGACTTCACTTCAAAAAAACTAAAAGACTTTTTAGTCGAACGAGGCGAAAAGGCATTCAGAGCAACACAGCTTATTAAATGGATACACCAAGCCTGCGTTGATGATTTTGATGATATGACTAATGTTAGCAAAGCATTACGCAGTAGCTTGCAAGAAACTACTGAAATACGCGCTCCTGAGGTCATCCAAGACCAAGCATCATCCGATGGTACACACAAATGGTTGCTACGCCTTGCTGATGGCAACTGCATTGAAACCGTTTACATTCCCGAAAAAGATCGTGGCACATTATGCGTATCATCCCAAGTTGGCTGTGCTTTAGATTGCACCTTTTGCTCCACTGCCCGCCAAGGTTTTAGCCGTAACCTAACTGTCGCTGAGATTATTGGGCAGGTATGGGTCGCAAAACGTACTTTACAGCCTGAAACGGGACGTAGCCGAGCCATTACTAATGTCGTAATGATGGGCATGGGGGAGCCGTTACTAAACTTTAATAATGTTGTTGATGCAATGAAATTAATGCTAGACGACAATGCCTATGGCTTAAGCAAGCGTCGCGTCACATTAAGCACATCGGGCGTTGTACCTGCCCTTGATCGACTACGGGATGAAATTGATGTCTCACTTGCGTTATCATTACACGCGGGCAATGACCAACTACGTGATAAATTAGTTCCTATTAATAAAAAGTATCCCATTAAAGTACTAATGGAAGCTTGTCTTCGTTTTATGGAAGGCAAAGCCGCTAGGGAACGTATTACCATGGAATATGTCATGTTAGACGGGGTAAATGATTCAGATCAACATGCGAGAGAACTCGCATTCACATTAAAGAATATTCCTTCTAAAGTAAATTTAATTCCATTTAATCCTTTTCCTGAAACACGTTACAAACGCTCATCTAATAAACGTATTGAAAAATTTAGGGATATTTTAACAGCGGCTGGCTTGATCGTGATGACAAGAAAAACAAGAGGCGAGGATATTGATGCCGCTTGCGGGCAGTTAGCAGGGAAAGTGAATGATCGTAGCCGTAGAGAAACCCACTTCGCGAGAATAGAAAAAGAGACGTAAATAATGTCACATACAATAATAATAAAAATCATTAAAATAACCCTTATCACACTGTCACTTAGCCTACTCAGTGCTTGTAGCAGTCAAAGCAAAAAAGTAGACAATCAAAGTGCTGCAAGTTACAACGCACAACTAGGTGCAAAATATTTGCAAGCAGGGCGATTAAAGCTCGCAAGCGAAAAACTAGAAAAAGCACTAAAACAAGACCCTGACTCTAGCGAAGTCAATCATTTTTATGCGATATTAAAACAACATATTGGTGATAATAAAGCTGCCACTCGTTATTTTAAAAAGGCAATACGAATTAATAAAAAAGATCCTAGCCTACTTAATAACTATGGTTCACATCTATGCCAGACAGGAGATATTACAGAAGCGGTCAAATATTTTGATCTTGCCGCACAAAACCCCTTCTATAGCACCCCTGAATATGCCTACACCAATGCAGGTATTTGTTTACGCAAGAAAAATGATGACGAACAAGCTGAGCATTATTTCCGCAAAGCGCTTGATAAAAATGCTAATTTTGGTTCTGCCCTATTCCAAATGGCAAAATTAAACTATCATCAGGGCAATTATGCAAAAGCACAGGCTTTTTTACTCCGTTACGATGAAAAAAATATGCCCGCAGAAGAAACCTTAACTCTCTGTAGCAATATCAATAAACGTTTGGGTGATTTAAAAAAAGCGGAAGCTTGCACAGAAAAGAGATTGCGCTTGTTTGTAAAATAAAACCTAACCATTCAGATGCCCCCTGAAATTTGTCAGAATCAAGGCAAAAAATGTGAGTTTACAAGTGTAAATGATTATTTTTCAATGTAGAAATGGCAAATTTTCAGGGAGTAGGTGAACGGTTACAATAAAACGGAATCATTTTTCAATGAAGGTTTAACAATAACTCCTAGAATTTGTACTATAAATACGCTCAAACTAGGTTTTTATAAATACCATCTGAGTCCATGACCTCACTACGGCACAGTGAAATCACAGATTCAGGTACTACTACAGATAGATAAGCTAATGTCAGACACACAAGTAGAACAAACAAACGAAGAGACAAAAGGACAATTAGGCTTAGTTCTAAAAGAACACCGAGAACGCAATGGTCATAATACCTATGAAGTCGCAGAAGCACTTTGTTTGTCACCAGAAATTATTACCGCCTTAGAAGAAGAGGACTACGACAGCCTCCCTGAGCCTCCCTATATACGAGGCTATCTACGTAGCTATGCAAAGTTTTTAGAAATAGATGCTGAGGAAATTGTTACTCGCTATGAAAAACAAAGAGGTGCAGACCCTAAAGATTTAGAGTATCACTTCAAACCGAGTAGAAATGGCGCACTATCTGAACCAGCCATTTCAGCTAATGTAATACGACTAGGTTTACTTTCTGTACTTCTTATCGCCTTAGCAAGTATCAGCATGATACCTGCGGTAAATAGTTGGATTAGTGAAACATGGGCTGGCTTTTCTGCTCAAACAGCGCAAAAGAATTATATTGACGCCAAAGATACCACTGACTCAATAATCTATGAACCTCCAGCTCCTTTGCCTGATGAAGCAAATGAAAATCTGGCATCAACAGAAACGACAGACAACAACGACACGGCTACCACCGATGAGCAACAACCCTCAGAAACCACAGATAAAAACACTAGCGAAAATAAAAAAGATGATGAAGCTACAAAAAATGACAAAATAGCTAACAACAAAGAAAACCCAGATGAAAATAAAACTGATGAAATAAAGAAAGATGATCAAAAAGCGGTTGTAGCCGAAGGTGATACAAAATTGAAATTTGTATTTAAAAGTGAAGTATGGATGAGAATAAAAGACGGTAAAAATAAAACTGTTTTTGAGTCTTTATCACCTGCGGGCGAAGAAAAAGAAATTAGACTCAACAAACCGATGACGTTTCGTATTGGTAATGCAAGCGGTGTTGAAATTTTTGTTGAAGGAAAGCCGCTCAATATAAAAGAATTTACTAAAGGAAGTGTTGCTAATTTCACGATAGAATAGACATTCAGAAATTAACAGCAGTCAGGAATAAAACTTCACAATATGGCAAAGAATATTCAATCTGTACGAGGGATGCATGACATTCTTCCTTCTCAATCTTCTTCTTGGCAATATCTAGAAGCGACTATCCGCACACTCTTCAATAGTTACGGGTATCGCGAACTACGTACTCCAATCCTCGAACCTACCGAGCTTTTTTCACGGGGAATTGGTGAAGTAACCGATATTGTAGAAAAAGAAATGTACACCTTTGCTGATCGTAACGGTGATAGTTTATCAATGCGCCCCGAAGGTACAGCGAGTTGTGTTCGTGCGGGTATCCAGCATGGCTTATTGCACAACCAACAACAACGCATCTGGTATACAGGTCCTATGTTTCGCCATGAGCGTCCGCAAAAAGGTCGCTACCGTCAGTTTTATCAAGCAGGATTAGAGACTTATGGTGTTTCTACGCCTGATATTGATGCTGAAGTCATCGCTATCGGGGCTCGTCTGTGGAAACAATTAGGTCTTAAAGATATACAGTTACAATTAAATACGCTTGGCAGTGATGAAGCTCGTCAAAGCTATCGAGATATTCTTATCGAATACTTTTCTGCACATCACGACCAACTTGATGAAGACTCTCAGCGCCGTCTGCACAAAAATCCCTTACGCATTCTTGACACCAAAAATCCTGATTTAAAAAATATAGTCGAAGCAGCTCCTAGTTTAATGGATTACTTAGATACTGAATCGCAAGAACATTTTGATGGCGTGAAAACACGCTTAGATAGCTTAGGAATTAATTATTACATCAATCCTCGCTTAGTGCGCGGTATTGATTATTATAACCGTACTGTTTTTGAATGGGTAACGGAAGAGCTTGGCGCGCAAGGAACTGTTTGTGCAGGTGGACGTTATGATGGTTTAGTTAAACGTCTTGGCGGAAAGGTTACACCTGCTTGTGGTTTCGGCATTGGTCTAGAACGCCTGATATTACTTATGCAAGCACAAAAAGCACAAACACCCACCCTGCACCCCAATGTATACCTCATTATGGCAGGAGCAGAAGCACAGCTTGCGGGTGTAATATTAGCTGAAAGTTTACGTGACCTGCACCCTGCATTAAACTTACAAAGCAATGTCGCTGCTGGAAGCTTTAAAGCACAGATAAAACGTGCTGATAAATCAGGTGCTGACTACGCCTTCATTCTTGGAGAAAATGAAGTATCTGAGAATACCATCACGATAAAACCACTGCGAAATGATGAACAACAAATAAATATTTCACAAGAACAGTTAAGCAGTTATATTGAAAATAACATATTAAAAACGCCATCATAACTATATGAATGACTAGATTTTTTAGGGGAAACTCATGACAGACTTAAAAACAGATGAAGAAAAAGCAGAAGAACTGAAACAGTGGTGGCGAGATAATGGCACCTCTGTTCTAGCAGGGGTCGCTTTAGCCATTGCAGGCACTTTTGGCTGGCAACAATGGCAAGCACATCAAAAAGCCCAAACAGAAACCGCATCGCAATTATTAGCACAAATAAAAAGTGGCTCTGGCGACAAAGCCAAGACCACAGAAAAACTAATTAGCGAGTACAGCTCAACACCTTACGCCGCCTTTGCTGCATTAGAGAAAGCAAAGGATGCTGAAGAAAAAGGAGACAATAAAGCCAGTATCGAGGCACTCAAAATAGCGGCCGACAGCAAACAAGTTAATGTTGCTCGTATCGCAAAACTACGTCTAATCCGTTCATTGATTGCAAATGGTAAACTAGACGAAGCAAATACGTTACTCAGCGAAAAACTCCCCTCAGCTTATACTTCTTTACACGAAGAACTCAAAGGTGATCTATACTTTGCAAAGAAAGAGATAGATAAAGCACGTCAGTCTTACGACCGCGCAATCTTAAGTGCGGGTAAAGACTCTGTTGAATACTTAAAAATGAAACGCAACAACCTTGGCGAAGGAGCATAAGCACAGTGAAAAAATTGCTACCAATTTTATGGACATCTATCATATTCACCAGCCTACAGGGATGTAGCGGACAAAACATGATAGCTGGTAGCCAACTTTTTTCTCAAAGCGAAAAAATTGTTCCCCTAAAAGCACTCAAAGCCATTAAGCCCACGCAAAAAGTACATATACAATGGCAAGTACAAACAAACAATGCCTCACCTCATAGCAAAATACATCCCTATATAAGCGCTAATGCCATCATAATAGCAGGTGGTAGCAATGTTAGTGCATGGGAGAAAACCACAGGGAAACCACTGTGGAAAAATAATATAGGGGAATCTATCAGCGGCGGTATTAACGGTGGAAATGGTATTGTTCTATTAGGCACAGACCAAGGTAATGCCATCGCCCTTGATGAACAAACGGGAAAAATACGCTGGATAAAGCATATAGGTGCTGAAATTCTCAGCATTTCCAAAGCTAAACATGGACGCACCGTGTTTCGTACTATTGATGGAAAACTTCACGGTCTAGCCACTAAAACAGGGGATATTAGCTGGCAACATCAACAATTAACCCCCGTGCTATCAACCTATGGAGCAAGTGTTCCCGTCCTTGCTGGACCTTATGTTATCGCTGGCTTTGACAATGGAAAGCTTGCAGCCTACGAGCTACAAAATGGCACTCCTATATGGGAATCTACATTAACACTACCACGTGGCAATAACGAGCTAGACCGCATGGTTGATATTGATGGAAAACTTAAAGCGATAGGATCTGCCATGTTTGCCAGTAGCTTTCATGGTCGCGTATCAGGCGTTGACTTAAAAACTGGAAATATCCATTGGGCAAAAAATCTCTCTTCATACACGGGTGCTGATGCTGATGCACAAGGTGTATACACATCTGATGATGCTGGAAATGTCTGGAGATTAAATCCTCAAACGGGTGAGCCAATATGGAAAATAGACGACTTAATGCGTCGAGAACCTACGACTCCCACACTAATTAATACTAATTTAATTGTCATAGGAGACAAGCAAGGGAATCTACATTTTGTGAATACAAATAATGGTCAGTTTTCCGCTCGTGTAAAAGGGGATCAAGCAGGATATAACGTTGCACCAGTAACAGAAGATGGGAATAGGATTTATAGCATAGGTCGTAGCGGCTTATTGAGCGCAATATCTATCCAATAAAAAAATAGCCCGCTTATCTTCCCCACCCTGCATATTAGCCACACTACGAACCTTCTAGCTATAAAAATATAGGCTATGTAGTGCGCGGAGAATACATTAATAAAAACTAACAATAAATATGCAACCACTCAGCGCAGTTCGTATCAGCTGAGTAGTTACAAATATATCACCCTATATTATTCATCATCTTTTACTAAAGGTGGTGATGGTGGCTGTTTAGATAACTCATTAAATTTGTATATTAGGAAAGCAAAAAAACCAAATATAAATAATATTGTACCAATTGAAAGTAATCCAATACTACTAAAGATAATGTCAAACATGATAAACCCTCCCATAAATAAAATACTTGTAGCAAATTTTAGAAAGAAGCATCACTTTTTTCCTTGCCATAGATCAAATATTTAGACACCTTATTACTCGATACTATTAACAATAAAATGAACCTGCTAATTGACCTGCCGTATTATGAGAATTCAGCCGATTTATTTTCATATTTTGCGGATGATGATTGGAGTATCTTTCTTGATAGTGGCTATCCATCATCACATTCAGGACGTTATGATATTTTATCTGCAGAACCTGTCGCAACGATTGTTAACCAAGCGGGTATTACCACACTAACGCAACCATCAAGCAAACAAAGTACAAGCACTTCACCTTTTAAAGTATTACGCGATACACTAAAATTATACCAACCTAAGAAAACCTCGACTAAACTTCCTTTTAATGGCGGCGCTTTAGGCTACTTTAGTTATGATCTTGCTCGAATAATAGAAAAACTGCCATCTATCTCTCAGAATGAAGAAAACCTCCCCGAAATGGCGATAGGTATTTATACATGGGCTATTGTTGTTGACCATAAACTTAAAAAAACTTATTTCACAGGCAATATTCTAAAAAAATCTCCTCAACTTACCATGAAGAGAATTATTAGAATTTTCCAAAAGACAGAGCCACCCTCCTCTCAGTCAAATAGAAATTTTCACGTCACTAGCAAGGTTTCATCTAACCTTACTTACTCCGAATACCGTCAAGCATTTAATAAAATAAAAGAATATATTATTGCGGGAGATTGCTACCAAATTAATCTCACACAACGATTTTCTGCTAGTGCTATAGGCAACCCTTGGGTTGCTTACCAACAGCTAAGAAAGCTCAATCCTGCCCCCTTTTCAGCCTATATCAATACACCATTTGGACAGATATTATGCTCCTCCCCTGAGCGTTTTTTACAGGTAAATAATAAGCAAGTAGAAACAAAACCCATAAAAGGAACGCGTCCCCGATCTGATAATAAAAAGGAAGATGACAGACAAAAAAAAGCACTACAAAACAGCCCTAAAGATCGTTCGGAGAATGTAATGATTGTTGATTTGCTCCGCAATGATCTTGGTCGTGTCTGTGAAATAGGCAGCGTAAAAACCCCTAAGCTATTCAATATTGAAAGTTATACCACTGTGCATCATCTTGTCAGCACCGTATCTGGGACGCTTTCTTCTAATAGTGATGCCATCAGCTTATTAGAAGCTTGCTTTCCGGGCGGATCAATTACTGGTGCACCTAAAATTCGCGCAATGGAAATTATTGAGTCTTTAGAACCTCATCGTCGAGGCATATATTGTGGATCAATTGGCTATATAGACTTTAATGGAAATATGGATATTAATATTGCCATACGCACTCTTATCTATAATCAAGAAACAATACGTTACTGGGTTGGTGGAGGTATTGTTTATGATTCAGATATTGATGATGAATACCAAGAAACACTTGATAAGGGAAAGGCACTCTTAAAACTACTCAATAATTGTCGCCTTATTGATGGTGCTTAAATAGTAAACTCAGGAAAGTACCTACCCTCAGGAAGTTTATATTTTTCAGGGTAACTAACGCTAACAAAATACAAACCATTGGCAGGAGCCGTTATTCCAGCCTGCGTACGATCCTTTACAGCTAAAAGCTCGGAGAACCATTCTACCGGCTTAATCTCACTACCTACCTCAAATAAGCTCCCTACAATATTTCTGACCATATGATGCAAAAAGGCATTGGCACAAATATCAATATAAATATAATCACCTTTTCGAGAAACAGTAATACTCTTAATTTCTCGTATAGCATGGCGAGCTTGACAAGCAGATGCCCTAAAACTTGAAAAATCATGCTCACCAATTAAAACATCTGCAGCGCGCTGCATTTGTAACTCATCTAAGGGAGGATGATGCCAAGTAACATGATTATGCAATAATGAGGGGCGCATTTTTCGGTTTAATACCACATAACGGTAATGCCTATCAAGCGCAGAAAAACGCGCATGAAAATCAGGCTCAACTGCTCTTATCCAACGAAAACCTATATTGGAAGGTAGATTAGTATTTCCTCCTAATAGCCATGCTTTATCATTTCTTAGTGACTCAGATTCAAAGTGAATGACCTGCCCTATTCCATGCACACCGCTATCTGTACGCCCAGCACAAATAACATCTACCCCATGATTCGCTACTTTAGATAGCGCTTTTTCCACTTCTTCCTGCACAGAAGGTGCATGTGATAGCTTTTGCCAGCCACAATAAGGAATTCCATCATATTCTACACAAACAGCATATTTCATCGTATCTATTGTAATACCTTTTTGGCAATATTCACCCACAAAAAAGGCCAGATATAAAATCTGGCCTTTAAAGCGTTAAAGAAGAAGCAAAAACTACTCAGCAATTACCCTGCTTGATGCAATAACTCTTCTGCTTCTTTCTTTTGATCATCATTACCTTCCATCATGACTTCTTCCAGTGTGTTTCTAGCACCTTCTATATCACCCATATCAAGATAGGCTCTTGCTAAATCAAGTTTTGTGCTTACTTGGGTCTCTTTAAGATCATGGTCATCATCATCTAAATCCATAAAGGACAAGTCATCATCTAAGTCACCGAGTAAATTATCTGCACCTGTTGCATCGTCTTTCTTAGAGATATAGGCACTGCTCGATGGCAATATTTTATTAAGATCATCATCGTTATCCAGCTCCAATTCTAAGTTAGACAAGCCAATATCAGACGACCCGCCAGTGTTTGAAGTAGAGTCAAAAGATAGATCATCACTATCTAAGTCTGTTAAATCAAGGTCTAACAAGTCTTCAAACTCAGAACCTAATTCAAGTGTATTATCTTCTACTTGAGCAGGCTTCTCCATTGAGGAGCTTGGAGTATCCATATCGACATCATCAAGCAAATCATTTAATGAAGATGCATCCAATTCTTCTGCTGTTGACTCTGATGTTTTAAAGGTTTCACCTTCACCATCATCGCTAAGTAAATCATCAAGATCAAAATCATCATCACTAAAAGATTCTTTGTCCGATACCTGCGTTTCTGGAACATCCAAATCATCAAGACCAGCCAAGTCCAAGTCATCTACTTTAGAAGTAGTAGAATCAGTATCGAATAGATCTTTAGCATCATCTAGCTTGTCTTCTGCAAATGCTTTGCCAGCAGTAACCGCAATACCGCCCGCTGCCACAGCTGCTGTAGCTCCTGCGATAACACCACTAGCACTAGGGGTTGACGAAGAATCGACAAACAAACTACTTTTTGACTTTAACTCATGTGCCCACTCAGTAATTGTCTTCCATAAGTCATTTTTATTAGCACCCGCATCATCTGGAAGCTTGGAGAATATTTCAGCTTGTTCATTAAAAGCTTCAAGATCAGAAGATGCTTTATAATTTTCCAATAACTTTGCATGGTACTGTAAATTATTAGGCTGCTTCTCAAGTGCCTTCTTTAGCTCTACTTCAGCCTGATCATGCAAACCATAAACAATATAAACATCTGCTTCTTGCAAAATATCATCGCTTTGATCATTTAAGTGAGAGGCATCGTCTTTCTTAGCACTATCAGCATTTACTGTATCGCCAAAATCAAGATCATCAAAATCACCTTCAAGACCTGCAAAAGCATCATCGGGGTTAACTTTACCTGATTTTTCAGCCACATCTTTAGTTGATACTGAGCCTGGAGCAAACTCGGGATCATCAAAATCTATAGAGCTATATTCTTCATAGTCTCCAGATTTTCCTCTACGACGCATTAACAACCAACCAAATAACAACGCTAGAAGAGATCCTCCACCTAAGCCCATGACAAGAGGAGAACTTAATAAATCAAGGATACCGCCTTGATTATCGCCAGTACTCGAATTATCAACAACCTCTGCAGGATTCAAGCTGCTATTATCTGTGCCTGCCTGATCAACTGTTGTATCAGGTGTTGATTGATTTTCATCAAAGACAGAGGGGATTTCTGTACTACCATCAACAACGGCTAATTGCTCATTCCCCGTTTCTATTGGCTCCCCACTACGAACGATATTTCCATCTTGGTTCTCCGCATTTTTAACTTGTTGGCGAATATCAGAACCTTCTTGTGCATCCGTTGTAGCACCTGAGACAGGTACACCTAGCTTTGCTTGAAGTTCAGCTAATTGCTCATTCTTCAACGTAATTAAACGATTTTTCTTACGCAGCAATGACTCTAGCTCAGATACACGAGATTTTAGCTCTGTATTAGCATTTGCTTTCGCAGCCAAAGACTCATTCGCTTGCACTAATTGACGTTCTAATTGACTTATTTTAGCTGAACCTGTTGCAGATAAGTTCTTTGTGTCAACAGCAGAAGAGGAGCTTCCTACAACTTCCATCCGTGCCTGCGTGTTCTTAGCTACGGATGGTTGTACTGATCCTTGCTGGCTAGACTTGCGTACTTGACTTTGTGGAACTGTTTTCTTTGCCAACTTTGAGCGATATTTACGCCACTCTCTTGATTGATGGTAAATATTTTTCTTTGCTTGTGCATAAGAGAGACGAAGTGCTTCTCTCTTGCTCGGACGACGTAATAAAGCACCCGCTTTTAAGTTATTAACATTTCTTTTTCTGAAGGCGGTTGGGTTGGCACGGTAAATCGCCATCATCATCTGTTCTGTACGAACACCTCTATGACCTAGCTTTTTAGCAACTCTATAAAGACTATCTCCTCTAACAACACGATATTTATTGGTTCTTTTTCCCGTTCTCTTAATCGCTTGCTTTTTCGCAGAATTTGCGACTCTGCTCGGTGCAACTGTTTTCTTAGATGCGGGCTTGCTTGAACGCGTCACTTGCTGAGGACGTCTTGTTGGAGCTACTTGCTGCTGGCGCTTAGGTTCAGCTCTAACTCCTACGGTGTTATTTGCTACCGCTGTACCTGGCTGCACTAAAACAGGTGGATCTAATAAAACAGTATATTCTTTTAGTAGCTGCCCATTCGGCCAACTAACTTCTAGAAGGAAATTCAAAAAAGGCTGGTTTATTGGCTGATTTGAATTGACAATAATGACAGGTTTGCCATTTTCGATGCTTGGTGTAAAACTAATACTATCTAAATATTTTGGACGCTCGATACCGACACGACTAAAAACTTCAGGGGAAGCAATACGAACTTTTAAGCGTTTTGCATCTGCAGCACTTGTTGATAATAACTTTATTTTTGCACGAAATGGTTGGTTTAGGTGAGAGGTAGACTCTATTTCTCCTAAACCTAAAGCATAAGTGGCAGGCGAGTATGAAACAGCTAGGCATACCGCTAAACTCAAGGCTCTTTTATTCACGTAATATTCCCCTTAAACAGCATATCGCTAAACTCCTCCATTTCACCTAAAACTGACTACATTGTCATTTAGAATGAACGATCAACGATGGTTTATTATTATAATATTTGCAAACGTATTTCTAAAAAATAGACGAATAGAAATACGCAGAGGCACTAACCTCCTTTATGGTGCAATTTGTATCAAATATGCCATGAATCGTAACTGAATACGGGTAATAAAACTGTCATAAGCCGACCAACTATGTCACTTTCTGACAAAGCTGGCACATTAGAGACTAAGCTCTGGATTTATTGCTAAGAAACTACAAGTAATCCTGAATTAGTACTTCTGCTATTTGAATACTATTTAATGCTGCACCTTTGCGAACATTATCGGCAACAACCCACATATTTAAACCACTGTGATGTGAAATATCTTCACGAATACGACCCACATAAACAGGATCTGTATTGACACCTTCTGTCACTGCTGTTGGATAACCGCCATCTTTTCGATCATCTAACACGACGACACCTGAAGCATTGTTTAAAAGCTCTGTGGCATAATCGACAGTAATTTTCTCTCGTGTTTCTATATGAATTGCTTCTGAGTGACCATAGAATACAGGGACACGAACAGCGGTAGGGTTAACAAGAATATCGTCATCTTCAAATATCTTGCGGGTTTCCCAAACCATCTTCATTTCCTCTTTAGTATAACCATTATCCATAAACACATCAATCTGTGGTAATACATTGAAAGCTATCTGCTTTGGATAAGTTTTAACCTTGATTTCTCTGGCATTTAATAAAGCAGCGGTCTGAGAGGCTAACTCTTCTATTGCGGGTTTGCCTGTTCCTGAAACAGCTTGATACGTTGCTACATTAATGCGCGTTATTTTCACAGCATCATGTATAGGTTTCAAAGCAACTAGCATCTGAATGGTAGAACAATTCGGATTAGCGATAATTCCTCGATTGGTATAGTCTGCGACAGCATGTGGGTTAACCTCTGGAACAACTAGAGGAATATCATCTTCATAGCGAAATTCTGAGGTATTATCAATCACGACACAGCCTGCTTTTGCGGCAATAGGCGCATATATCTTTGAAATTTCACCACCGGGGGAAAATAAACCAATTTGCACTTTAGAAAAGTCAAAATCAGCTAAATTCTCGACCACCAGTGTCTTATCACCAAACTCAACACGTTTACCTACCGATCGCTCGCTGGCTAAAGCGTAGACATTATCAACAGGAAACTCACGCTCTGCTAGTATAGATAGCATTGTTTCTCCGACCGCGCCTGTTGCACCAACAACTGCTACATTAAATGTTCTCATTTCTTTAAAACCCTATATACGGACACCCTAATACACAATTTTTATGTAAAAAAGGTATCGCTCAATACTGTATTTTTTAATAAATACTATGATTGTTTGACAATCACAGCTCTACCGCTTGTCTGATTTATGCTTTTAGCTCTGCAACAACGGCATCACCCATCTCATCAGTACCTACTTTTTTCATTCCTTCCACAAAAATATCTGCTGTACGATAGCCTTGATCTAGCACTTTTTCTACCGCCGCATCAATTTTATCTGCCAATACAGCATTATCCAGAGAGTAACGTAGCATCATGCTAACTGACATAATGGTTGCTAATGGATTGGCTACATTCTGACCTGCAATATCGGGGGCTGAACCGTGTATTGGCTCGTACATACCCATACCACTTGCATTCAACGATGCAGAAGGCAACATGCCGATTGATCCTGTCAGCATAGCAGCGGCATCTGACAAAATATCACCGAATAAATTACCAGTAACAACCACATCAAATTGCTTAGGCTCTTTTACCAGCTGCATGGCGGCATTATCAACATACATGTGGCTTAACTCAACTTCTGGGTATTCAGCCGATACACGTATAACAACCTCGCGCCATAATTCCGAAACTTCTAGCACATTTGCTTTATCGACTGAACACAAACGCTTACCACGTTGCATGGCGATTTTAAATGCAGAGTGGGCAATACGCTCTATCTCAGATTCTTTATACACCATAGTGTTATAAGCAAAACGCTCATCACTTTCATTGCTTTCGATGGCACGAGGCTGACCAAAATAAATACCGCCCGTCAGTTCACGAACAATCATAATATCCAAACCTGCAACCACTTCAGGGCGAAGTGATGATGCATCGGCGAGTGTTTCATTGAGGATAGCAGGACGTAAGTTGGAGAATAAATCCAAATCCGCACGTATGGCTAATAAGCCACGTTCAGGACGTAGCTCACGTGGCAATTCTTCATATTCATATCCACCGACAGCGCCTAGCAAGATAGCATCTGCTGTTGCTGCTTTTTTCTTGGTATCTTCAGGGTAAGGATGACCAGATTTATCATAGCCAGCACCACCAATTTCACCATATTCTAACGCAACTTCTAAACCAAAATCAGCGGTTAGTACATCAATCACTTTGACTGCTTCCGCAACAATCTCTTTACCAATACCATCGCCGGGTAAAACTAGAATTTTTTGTGTCATTTTTATTCCAAATCAATTATTAAAACCTGAATCCGTGACTTTAATGCGGATTCAGGTAAAAGTTGAGCTATTACGAAGCAAATAACCACGGTGCTTCTTGCTTACGCTTTTCTTCATAAGCTTTAATAGCATCTGCATGTTGTAGCGTAAGACCAATATCATCCAAGCCATTTAACATGCAATGTTTTTTAAAGGCATCGACTTCAAAGGGATATATTTCTCCTGAAGGTGTCTGTACGGTTTGCTTTTCAAGATCGACGGTAAGCTCATAAGCCTCTGTTGATTCTATTTCTGCAAATAGCTTATCGACGATTTGTTCTGACAAAATAATAGGTAATAAACCATTTTTAAAGCTATTATTGAAAAATATATCAGCATAACTCGGCGCGATAATTGCGCGAAAGCCATAGTCTGTCAATGCCCACACGGCATGCTCACGCGAAGAACCACAACCAAAATTCTCTCGCGCCAATAAGATAGACCCACCTTGATACTGGGGTTTATTGAGTACAAAATCATCCTGTAATTCTCGTGTGCTGTGATCCATTCCTGGCTCACCTGCAATTTTATAACGCCAATCATCAAATAAAGTAGGACCAAAACCACTTTTTTTAACGGATTTTAAGTATTGCTTGGGAATAATCGCATCTGTATCAACATTCGAACGATCTAAAGGGACGACTAAACCTTTATGTACAGTAAATTTTTCCATGATTACACCTCCGTTGCCAAGTTTCTAATATCGGTAAAATGACCGTGGATAGCGGCAGCGGCTGCCATCGCTGGGCTGACCAAATGAGTACGTCCACCCTGCCCTTGTCGTCCTTCAAAATTACGATTAGACGTAGAGGCACACCGCTCTCCTGAGGCTAAACGATCCGCATTCATTGCTAAACACATAGAGCAACCTGGCTCACGCCATTCAAAACCTGCATCGGTGAAAATTTTATCTAAGCCCTCTTTTTCTGCTTGTTGTTTTACCAAACCAGAACCGGGTACAACCATCGCTAAGGCAATGTTATCTGCTATTTTTTTACCTTTCACAACACTCGCGGCTTGTCGCATATCTTCAATACGAGAGTTAGTACAGGAACCGATAAACACCTTATCAATCTTGATAGCATCAATTGGCTCACCTGCTTTTAAGCCCATATAATCCAAGGCATCTTGAATCCCTTTACTTTTTACTGCATCGCTCTCATCGGCAGGATTAGGCACAACGGCACTGATCGGTAAAACCATTTCAGGCGATGTTCCCCATGTGACTTGAGGCTCTATTTTTGTGGCATCCAAACGTACGACGGCATCAAATTTTGCACCGTCATCAGAAACTAAATCTTGCCAAGCGGCAACGGCTTTATCCCACATTTCACCCGTTGGGGCATAAGGGCGACCCTTAATATAATCAATGGTGGTTTGATCCACAGCAATCATACCTGCGCGAGCACCTGCCTCTATTGCCATATTGCATACCGTCATACGACCTTCAATCGAAAGATCGCTAATCGCTTGTCCTGCAAACTCTATCGCATAACCTGTGCCACCTGCTGTACCTACTTCGCCAATAATCGCTAAGACAATATCTTTCGCGGTAACGCCTGCTTGCACTTGTCCATCAACAGAAACCAGCATGTTTTTCATTTTCGATTGAATCAAACACTGGGTCGCCATCACATGCTCAACTTCAGATGTGCCGATACCATGCGCTAATGCACCAAAAGCACCATGAGTTGAGGTATGAGAGTCACCACAAACGACGGTCATACCGGGCAAAGTTGCCCCCTGCTCAGGACCAATCACATGCACAATTCCTTGGCGAATATCATCCATTAAAAACTCTTCAACCTTAAAATCTTCACAGTTTTTATTTAGGGTTTCTACTTGAATTTTAGCAACAGGATCATCAATACCTTGTGTGCCATTGCCACGATGTTGCTGGGTGGTAGGAACATTATGATCGGGCACTGCTAAAATAGAGCTTTTGCGCCATAAATCACGCCCCGCCAGTCTTAAACCTTCAAATGCTTGTGGTGAGGTCACTTCATGTACCAAGTGACGATCAATGTAAAGTAAGGCAGTTCCGCCCTCCTCCTCCCGCACAACATGAGCATCCCATAATTTATCGTATAATGTTTTAGCTGTCATCAGAGTACCTCTTAGTTATTTTGTAGGAGCATACTGGCTTATTTGAGATAACTCTAATTGATTATTTTCATTAAATTAAGTCGTATCAGGAATACTTGTAAATTTAAGAATAATATTCACTTTCCGTGTATTCAGTGTATTCCGTGGTTTAAAAGAGAATAATTTAAAACCACGGAATACACAGAACAACACGGACAAGAATGGATATTATTGCTGATTAGCATTGTGTAATTGAATGGTAATGGAAAAATATTGTTATGTAGAGAAGAATAGCTAATAATGAGAAGGCTTATATTATCCTGAATCCATGACTTCACTACGGCACAGTGAATAAACTATTGATTCATCATGAGTTTAAAAAATACCCACTTAACCTATGGGTGAAGCTAAGATTTTTTAAACCCGTGCTAAACCAATAGTTTATCCTCTGTTATCCGCATTGAAATCATGGATTCAGGATTGAGCAAAAAAGACTTAACACAATAATATGATGGAGAAAAAAATATGGCTGAATGGCGACAAGTTGCGAAAGTGTGTGCATTAGGTGATGGACATATTAGCACCAAAGAAGTTGAGATTCTTCGTGCGGTTATTTTAGCAGATGGCTCAGCAAACAAGAGTGAGTTAGCTTTTTTACAAGAAATTAAAAAAGAAGCAAAGACGGCGGTAAAAGCGCTGGATGATCTAATTGCAGACTGTGAAAAAGTAGCAAAGTAATTCTACGATATTTCACAAAAAAAGCCACAAGGGTCAAACTGACCTTTGTGGCTTTTTACATTTAGAGCAAGCAAATGATGGCTTGATCAATCCATATATAAATTACGACGACGACAGAATGAAACGATGATATATCGCTTACCTTTTGTAGTTGGTCGCCCACCATGTGGATGCGTAATACCAGGGAATAAAGTACAGTAACCGCCCTTTGGATTACCTAACACCTGCTGACGTGGAAACCATGTTCCGCCGCCTTCAAAGTCTGTGTTTAGACCCACCGTAAAGGTGTAATCTGCAAAATCATTATGAATCGACAAGAACTGTTGGTCTTCTGCACGATAACGTGCCAAAAAACTTTCATCAGTGATTGTTTCTGTCCAGCGCTTACCTTCCAATCGCCACTCGCGTCTTGCTATGGGGTGACAGAACTCCTCTAATACTTTGCGATACAAAGGCTCTAAGCCAATATCGGCAAGTAATACATCGGTGGTAGGATAAAAATCATGGCGTTTAACCGTCCAATCCGACATATATTCGGCAACATCAATAACTTCTTTACAAAAATCTTCGGTAAAGAGAGGAAAGTGATAAATATCGTCACCTAATTTCTCTAAAATAAGATCAAATTCTTTTGCATTTGTACCTGAAGCAATATATTTTTCGACCCAAGCATCCCAGTTATCTTTCCAAGAACCTAGATTTATTTTATCACTCGTCACTGCTAATGATTTATCAGAAGATGACTTGTTTTTTTCAGTGCTAATATTTGTTTTTTCTTTAACTTCTGTCACGGTATCTACCCCACCTAGCTCGTAGTATTCAATGGTTAATAATGGACTGATATTACACAGTGGTTATTTGTTACTTTCACTGCAAGGTTTTCGTAGCCGACTAACCTTTTGTTGATTTGCGAAGAGTCTAACGGCTACGAGTTCATTTCTTTTGCGTCGCCAGTCGATCCGAACCAAAGAAAAGGCGACCCAGCTACCCGCTTTCTCCTGCGCTTCACAAGTAAAAATGGGCAGGGCAAAAACTCGCTACGCTCAAACAGCTTGCCCTACTGATCCA
>QOAQ01000140.1 GCA_003972955.1 Aquificaceae bacterium | reverse complement strand
TTGCGTGCTGCGGGTGCGGCAGTTAAGGCGACTGATATTGTTATCTCTGCTGAGTATCGGCACGCTTTTTGTAATGTCCGCCCGCCTGGGCATCATGCAGAGCATTGTCAAGGCATGGGCTTTTGCTTTTTTAATAATATCGCCATTGCTGCGTGCTATGCGTTGCAACATCATGGGCTTGAGCGTGTCGCTATTGTGGATTTTGACGTACATCATGGCAATGGCACGGAAGATATTGTTGCCGACAAGCCAAATATTCTCTATTGCTCCACCTTTCAAAGTCCTTTGTACCCTAATAAATCGAGAAAATCTCAAAAGGGACAGTTGGTTAATGTGGCACTTGAGCCTGAGTCTGGCAGTAAGGCATTTCGTGATGCGGTGGTGGAGCAATGGCTACCTGAGTTAGAGGCGTTTAAGCCTGAGCTGATTTTTATCTCCGCAGGTTTCGATGCGCATCGTGATGAGTTTATAGCAGGGTTAAATCTAGTTGAAGATGATTTTGCATGGGTAACAGAAGCGCTGTGTAAGCTGGCGGATAAATATGCACAAGGGCGTATTGTATCGGTATTGGAGGGCGGTTATGAGTTATCTGCATTGGGGCGCAGTGCTGTTGCGCATATTAAGGTATTGATGGAGTGTTAGGGATTTGTTGAAGGGTATGGCTATAAGGTTACAAATAATTGCTTAAATAAAAAGAAGGCTCTTGCATGAAACAAAAAATCACAGGCTATCATCAAGATGAATTTAATGACTGGGTAGCTGAATTGGGCTGTGGACATAATCAGCATGTTAGACATGACCCGCCGTGGATTGATAGACCGTGGGTGATAAGCGAGCAGGGGAGGCGGGCTAAAATGGGGATGATTTTGGAATGTAAAAAGTGTGATGAGGGTGCGCCACGAGATAATGTGTAATGTTTGATCTATGTAGGTATAAAATTCTTAGGAGTCTGTACTAAGCTAATAGGTAAGTCTTATTTAGGGAGCTTATTGTCTTTCTTGGTGCTTGTGGTGGCGCTTGGACAGTTTAAAGAGCCTTAGTGATTCAGGAAGAATTAAGTAAGCAAGTGTTTAAATGGATGCATTAGCTCTCAACCCCCCAATGAGAAGGATTTTAAAATGAAAAATATATTAAAGACTACTTTATTTGCTGTGTTCCTAACTGCACCTCTACTTGCTTCTGCTAATGTGGAGATACTTGAAGACGAATATTTGAATGTAGGCAGTAGTGAGTTAACGGTATTAAATATTGATCCTCTTGCAGAAGCAAAGCCAAGTGATCTTAATGAGTGGGGAAGTAATTGGGGTAGCAAAATCCCTTTTAAAGGAAATGTACCGCATGATGTTGCTGCCTATGGTACGGATGTTTCTGCCTATTTTCCTAAGTTTTGATTGATTGACTCTCTCAGGGCTTTATATAGCATAAGCTCCCTGAGCGGAGTCGAAGGGTACGATTAATTACATCTGATCTAATGTTTCAATTCCCAATAATCCTAGTCCAGTGTCTAATGTCTGCGCGGTAAGCTTCGCAAGTTTTAAACGGCTATTTTTAATCTCATCATCTGCTTTCAATATAGGACAGGCTTCGTAAAATGACATGAAGTTTCCTGCCAACTCAAATAGATAATTACACAATATATTTGGTGTGCCGTCTTTTACAACAAGCTCTATTGCTTCTGATAGTTGTAATAGCTTGGTGGCTAGTTGCTTTTCTGCGGCTTCGTTTAAATGCAGTGTGGCAGTATCATCTATTTTACCTGCTTTACGGAAAATACTTTGGATTCGTGCATAGGCATATTGTAAGTAGGGTGCGGTATTGCCCTCAAAACTGAGCATGGTATCCCAGTTGAAAATATAATCGGAGCTACGATTTTTGCTTAAATCGGCATATTTCACTGCGCCAATTCCCACTGTATGAGCTACTTTTTTGCGCTCATCTTCACTTAAATCAGGGTTTTTTTCACTCACCAAGTCAAAGGCACGTTGTTCTGCTTCTTTGAGCAGGTCGATGAGTTTTACTGTGCCACCATCGCGTGTTTTAAAGGGTTTTCCGTCTTTGCCCATCATCGTGCCAAATGCCATATGTTCTAATTGCATCTCTTGTGGGACGAAGTGAGCGGCTTTTGCAATGGCGAAGACTTGGTTTAAATGTAAGCTCTGACGCGCATCGACAAAATATAAAACACGGTTGGCATGTAGCTCCTTATGACGATAACGTAGCGCGGCTAAGTCGGTGGTGGCGTAGAGGTAGCCTCCATCTGATTTTTGTACAATAGCAGGGAGGATTTTATCGTCCTTGCCTTTGAATTCATCAAGAAATACACATTGCGCACCTTGGTCTTCGGTAAGTAGTCCTGCTGTGTCTAGGTCTTTGATGACATTGGCAAGGTCGTGATTGTAGGCACTTTCTGGCATCACGTCATCGCGTGTGAGTAGTACGTTGAGGCGACTATAAATATCCTCACAATGTTGTAAGGATATGTCGATAAATTGTTGCCATAGTGCGTGACATTCTGCATCACCTGCTTGGAGTTTTACAACATAGTCACGTGCGGTTTCGGCAAAGCCATCTTCATCATCAAAGCGTTTTTTGGCGGTACGATAAAAGCCTTCTAAGTCGGATAATTGCATGGAAAGTGCTTCACCTGATGACGGCAAGCTGTTCATATGTGCGAGTAACATGCCGAATTGTGTACCCCAGTCGCCGACATGATTTTGACGAATAACTTTATGACCGATGAATGTTAGCACGCGCACGAGTGCATCACCGATGATAGTGGAGCGTAAGTGACCGACGTGCATTTCTTTGGCTAAATTTGGTGCGGAGTAGTCGATAACCACCGTTTGCGGATGCGTTGCTGGGCTGATATTGAGTGTGTCGCTATTGAGTGCTAGTTCAAGTTGCTCTGCCAGCCATGCTGATTTTAGGTGGATGTTTAAAAAACCAGGTCCCGCAATTTCGACCTTCTCCGCAATATCACTTAAATCTAAATTCTCAAGCACTTTCGTTGCTAATTCGCGTGGATTTATTTTTAGTTTTTTCGCAGCACCCATGACGCCATTGGCTTGATAGTCGCCAAACTCGGCGCGGTTAGATTGTTTTATCACCGCAGGAGTCTTGTCTGGCGCACCTGCCGCAATAAGTGCTTTTGAGACGTGATGGTCGAGTAGTTGACGAATATTCATGTGATGAGTCCTAATGTGATGCTAAAGAGGAGGGGATTCTATCGTATCACTGCTAGGTCAACCAGTTTATTACTTATAAAATCGTGTTGGATATTTGGCTATTTTCCAGTTTCGTGCAAATATTTTATTGTAACGGCTGACAACTTCTGGCTTGAAACCAAGTGTAAAAGAACGTCTATTGAGAATAGAAACCACCAAATCATCCACAATCGTCAGGGTGATACCGTTACGCTCAAGCCGGTCGCTAGTCCAGTCTCTTTCTTCAATCGTGTAGACTTTGGTATTACGATCTTTTTCTAATTTTTCGGTGAAGTTTTTTAGCTTTTGATACAAGTCACTACTGATTCTTTCATTGGTAATTAAGAGAATTCGGTATTGTATTTCAGGCTTTGTTTTAGCGCGATATTTTAGTAATTCTTCTTCTAGGCGATCTTGTGTGCGGTGATTGTAAAATAAACTCATTTTAATATTATCATCCGCATTTTCTAATAATTCTTGGTAGTTTAAGGGGTTGATATCATCGCTATGAACGATGATTTCATTGCCTTTATCTAGCATTTGAAGCTCGTCGTAAAGTTCTTTGCGTTTGGAGTAAATATAACGTTGCACAACTTTATGCGGGGACTGTTTTTCGCTGGCAATTTGGAAATATTCGGCTTGGCTACGTTGCCACCGAGAAGTATTTAGTGCTTGTGATGTGGTGGTTTTAATGACACCAGGAAATAGTCGAATATTATTAAAGGTAAGGCATTGATATTCTTCTTCTGTGGCTTCAATTTTGATGAAAATATCAGACTCTCCATATTGAGCACTCGCTTCTTTGACAATGCTATGACGATGCAAGCTACATAAAAACTCATGGGGATGCCCACCCGAAAAGGTGACGCGTACATAGTAAATATTAATACTTTCTCGATGGTAAGCGTAATCAAAGGCATTTTTAGTACAGTTAAGTTTTTTCTCAAATTGCCGTGCAGTGCGGTCACTTATAGGACGATATTTTCCACTTGATAAATATTTGTTCAAGGTGGTTGGTGCAATATTTAATTTTTTTGCCAGACTTGCGCGATTATTATCGTACTCCTCCTCCAAAATATGTTTTAAGTATTGCTGTCTAATTTTTTCAATTGTCATTTTCAATCCCATTTTGTCCAAAAAGTGTCTTTTGTATAATAATTTGATTAAATATTATACATGTAATGTCTAGTTATTAAATGAACTTATCTGAACGCAAGATGAATATGCGCGAATTGACCTTTTGTTGTCTATATAAAGACACTTTTTATAGAATATTGTCTTGAAAATAAAAATAAGTGACAAGATGCCCTAAAAGACTGAAATGACAGGAAAAAATATTAGCGTATTATTTCCGCACCTGAAATTTTCAGCCAAATAAAAATAAAGTATCTTATAGATAGGGAGGTTTTTAGCTGTAACTGTTTATCTACTCCCTTGAGATCTGTCCTTTGCAGGTTAAAAAATGAGTATTTATATGTGTAAATAATTATTTTTTGCTTTAAACGGACAAATTTTAGGAGGTATTAGGACAGTTGCTTTTAGCCTTTATCTTTTCTCAATTTAATTATTTCAGGTGTTTGGGGCATTTATTGAGAATGAACAGATAAAAACTTACTTTCGTCCTCGTCATTAGGGATGAGAAAATAATAAATTATCCAAATATAAGACGGGATTTTTGTACCCAAGGGGTACAGCAATTTCAAATTGGGCGATTTATTGTTTTCCTGTTCTTATCCAATGATGGGTTTCTTCTAACCTGCAACAAATCATTTTTTAAATAAAAATACAGGGTAGTAACATGAAAATCAAAAATAAAGTATTGGCATTGGTTCTTGCAACCGTGGTGCTTACAGCTTGTTCGACAACAATGACAACGAAAACGGTGACAAAGCCAAATGGTGAAGTGGTAGTGACGAAGGAGTTTAAAACCTCAAAAAATCACAGTGTAATGAAAGCATTGCAAACAGCAGCTACTGTCGTTTTTCTTTCTAGGTTAGATGGTGGTACTGGCATGTTATTAGGATCAGCTGTCGAGTTGAGAAACAACAAAGAAAAGCTTGAGTTTGAACGTGAGAAGTTTGAGTTTGAGCAAAGAAAAGAATCGCTAAACCATTCTGAAAAGATATAGCTCCATAGTATAAAAAAAGCCCCGTGAAATTAATTTCACGGGGCTTTTTTTTTAGGGAGGAAAAACCTTAAGATTTTTCTTCCAGTATACGTTGGCGCAATAAATCAACTCGGCTAACAGGTTCTTCTTTAGAATTTAATTGTACGATAACAGAGAAAGGAAGTGTAACAATCGCAAAACCAACGGCTGCTATTGCAAACATTCCTGTGTATTCATCTGCACCAATAAATTTAGTTACCGCAACCATAATCGAGCAAAATAATGCCCCGAACATCAAGAATGTAATAAATTTGATGCGCTTTTTATTTTGTTTTTTCATAATAAATCCCCAACTAATTATTTGTTTAATTAGTATACATCATAAAAAAAATTTATCCATAAGTTAGTTCGATTCTTTAGATAATTTTTAACTATGGGTAATAAGTATTATTTTAGTTTGGAGGATTTATCTCTATGTCCTTTGTTGTCGTTCCTAAGCAGTATTTTTCAAGCAGTATCTTTATACGTTCAATACGGTTTGTATTTTTGGTTTGACTGAGAGTTTCTGTACTTTTTTTCCAGTATTCACAGGCTTTATCTGTTTGATCCCATGCTTGATAAAGGAAGCCAAGATTGGTTTGTTGTTGGGAGACTCCTTCTATGTGAGATAATGTTTGGTAAATTTGTAATGATTTTAAATGTGAAGACTCTGATTTTAATAGGTTTTTTTGCGAACGGTAGAGTATGCCAAGATTGCCATATTGTTCCGCAATACCCTGCTGTGAATCAAGGGCTTGATTAATTTCCAGTGATTTCTCAAAGAATACTTTTGCTTCACTCGCTTGGTTTTGTTGTTGGTGAATAATGCCGAGGCTGCTGTAAATATCGGCTATTTTTCGTTGGTTTTTTTCTTTTAGGTAAATATTTAAAGCGGTTTGATAATAGTGTTTGGCATCGTCAAGTTTATTATTTTTATGATAAAGACTTGCTAGAGAGGTTTGTATATTGGCAATTTGCTTGCTTTGTTGCAGTGTTTCGTAATGAGATAGTGCATTTAGATAATATTTTTCAGAAGCTTCAAAGTTATTTTTTTGCTTATAAATAATGGCAAGATTTTCGCTATTAGATGCGAGGCTAGCCGTATTTTTTTCTATACGGTTAATATCGAGTGCTTTTAAATAAGCCGTTTCAGCTTCATCAAGTTGTGATTGTGCTTGATACAATAAGCCAAAATTAGTGTAGGCAAGTGCTTTTGTTGTCTTGTTTGCTGATTGTAAGACGTGTGTATAAGCATTTTCAGCTAGGGAGAACTTTTGTTGTTGTCGATAATAATGACCGAGTCTATTCCATGCATTGATATTGTTATCATCTAGTTTGCTGGCTTTTTTGTATGCGTATAAAGCAAGCTGTGATGATTGAAGTTGCTGTAAGTTGCCAATATCAACCCATATCTTTGCTGCATTGCGGGGTTTCTCTTCTACTTCAACCATTGTCTTTAGGGTGTTTATCGCACCACTAAGATCTAGCTTTTGTAATTTTTCGAGTGTTTGGTAATTATTAGTATCTTGAAGGTGTTGAAGTGTATTTTTTACTGCTTGTAATGTGTTTTTTTGATCTTTTTGAGAAATATTTTTTGAGGTGAATTGACTAATGAGTGTGTTAGCTAATTTATCGATAGAAATAATCGTTGGTTTTGCTATTTGTTCTTTAGTATTGCTTGTCGGTGGAATAGTTTTTGCTATATCAGAAAGAACCCAGATAACACTAGCAACAGCTGCAATGAGTAAGAGGGTCAATAGAATGCTTGACCAGCTAATATTGGATTTATGTTTTGATGCCATAAATAATCGTTTTTTTGGCAGGTTATTTTAATAAACTATGCTTGCTGCCTTTATAGCGAATAACAACACGTTTGGCGGGTGTTGCAGTGCGCTCTTTTGGTTCTGCAAAGTCAGATTGCCAGTTATCGCTCTTAGGTTTTGTTATTTTTCGTGTATTGTTTCGTTTACGCTGAGCGCCACCGTCTAGCCGACCATGTGGGCCTTTACGTACGCGTTTTTTACTATTGTCTTGGGGCTTGTTACGTGCGTTTTTATTTTTTCCTCTGCGAGGATTTGTTTTCTTATCTTTATGGGTGTTTTTCTGATTATTAGGTCGTTGAGAAACAAAAGGTTTGAGTGGTTCTAGTCCAGGAACGATCTGTTGCTCCAATGGGTTTCCTAATGTTTTTTCTATTGTTTTTAGGGTGTTGTAATCACGACCATCTGCAAGAATAATGGCGGGTTCATTGCGATCACTTGGGTGTTTCTTGAGTCTCTCCTGATATTTCTCAAGTTTATAAGGCAGTTCAAAGTGCAATAAATGTTCAGAGCTAGACTCAGGCAGGGTCACATTACATTGGTCGCTAATAATAAGTGTTGCATTATCAGGTGATAACATTTCTTCACTTGATAAATTCTTTGCAAGCTCAGCAATATGACCGTGATTAGCAAGATTATCTAATAGCTTTTCTGCTGATTTTTGAGTTGAAGTATGAATAATGGTTGGCGCACCTGCGAACTCATCAAGCAAATGATCCATTAATGCTATTTTATGGGTGTAGTCATCAGCAACATGGACAATGTGTGGTGTATTAGGAAGCTCTATTTTCTGGCTTTGTTTTCGAGCTATTTTATTTGAGTTGCCTTGTTTCTTAGGCCTTTCTACTGACTTGTTTTTCTTTTTTTGTGCGGCTACCTTGGGATTGGTTTTATCTTCTTCTAAGACCTCTATTTCTTTTGCATTTGGGAATAGGTCACGGACATAAGGTGTTACGTCTTTATCATCACGAATAAATGCAATAGTGGGGCAGTTGTCACCCGTTTGTTTGAGAATTTTATTCAGCAATGTTTGCATGCTTTTATGATAGATAGTGGTTAAATCATCTACGATAAGCATTTCAAGTTTTGAAAAATCAGCCTTGTTATTGTCAATTAAGTCATTGAGACGCCCTGGGGTTGCAATCATCAAGTCAAGAGGACGGCGCATAAGGCGCATTTGAGGTTGGTACGGTCTTCCGCTGACGACAAAACCAAAGCGCATATTATGATTGTGCGTTAGACGTTTTAGTGTGTAGTTTATTTGGCTTACTCTATCACGACGTGAGGTGAGTATTAAAATACGTGCGCCACGCTTTTCTTCAACAGGGTTGCTAAGAATATAGTTAATAGCAGGTATTAGAAATGCACCTGTTTTACCCGCAGCAGTTTGACTCCAGATAAGTACGTCCTTTCTGTCAGCAATTAACGGGATAAGCTCAGACTGTAGCTCAGTTGGTGACTGATAGCCTGCTTCTTCAATAGAAGCAACAAAGTCTTCTTGTAGTTTTAATTCTGAAAATGACAAGGATAGGCTCCCCCAGCTCACACGTATACGTTAAGTCATGGGTCGTGAAAATAAGTTTTAAGAAAAAGCGTTTGATGACTAATTGGGTTTAAAACCAAAGCTTTACAGATAAATTATTAAGATGTCTATAACCCCAGTTATAATTTTTTTGACATCGAAGCACCCTAATAGGTGCGGGCTGTATAAAATAGCGATCGGCAACGATCAGCTAGCCTGCGAGGAAATTTATAGCATTCCTGTATTTGAGTCAAGCATAGCTGGATATATGGATGAATTTTATTCTGTTTTTTATGTTAGCTTATCAGTTATGTTGATTAGATGGTGGGAAAGTTCTCTTCATCTCGTAGCGTTAGGATTTCAACACCAGTTTTTGTGACAAGCAGTGTGTGTTCCCATTGTGCAGATAAGGAATGGTCTTTGGTTACCACTGTCCATTTGTCAGGTAGCTGCTTTACATGACGCTTGCCAGTATTAATCATCGGCTCTATGGTGAAAGTCATACCTTCTTTTAGAACAACTCCTGTTCCTGCCTTGCCATAATGCAGTACTTGAGGTTCTTCGTGAAATTTCTCCCCAATCCCATGACCGCAGTATTCTCGAACCACTGAGCAAAATTGTGCTTCAGCAAAGGTTTGAATAGCATGACCTATATCCCCTAAATGTACTCCAGGTTTTACCATGTTGATGCCTATATATAGCGACTTTTGAGCGATGTCACAAATACGTTTGGCGGCAACATTAGGTTTACCAATGAAAAACATTTTACTCGTATCGCCATGAAAGCCATCTTTGATGACGGTAATATCGATATTAACAATGTCGCCTTTTTTGAGTTTTTTCGGGCTGGGAATGCCGTGACAGACTTGATGGTTGACTGATGTACAGATAGATTTTGGAAAGCCGTGATAATTTAAAGGTGCGGGAATGGCTTGTTGTACATCAACGATATAATCATGGCAGATTTTATCAAGCTCATCCGTTGTAACGCCTACTTTTATATAAGGTTCTATCATGACTAAAACATCAGCTGCAAGCTTCCCTGCAATACGCATTTTATTTATTTGATCTTCATTTTTTATACTAACGGCCATGTGCTTCTCGTTGCTGTCTAAAAGTTTATTGTGTGGATGATAGCAGGAAAGTAGAAACAATGAATAAATTATGGTATAAAGCGCGCGCAATATTTTTTTGCAAATTTACAGGTGAGGCATTAATTTTGATGGGCTCATCTATTTCACACGCGTATCGACACATATAGCAGGGTGCTGGTTATATTACTTTGATGAAGTATCTAACTGGTTGTTAAATGGGATGCGCGGAGGCATAACCCATAAAGGAAAGTATCATGGTTAAAGTGACAATGCGTCAAATGTTAGAAGCGGGCGTTCATTTCGGACATCAGACTCGTTATTGGAATCCAAAAATGGCAGAGTATATTTTTGGTGCGCGTAACAAAATTCATATCATCAACCTTGAGCAGACACTGCCAATGTTTAACGATGCTTTGAACTTCGCGGGAAAAATTGCTGCGAAAGGCGGGAAAGTAATGTTTGTGGGTACGAAACGTGCAGCACAAAATACCGTTAAAGAAGAAGCAATTCGCTGTAAAATGCCTTACGTCAACTTCCGTTGGTTAGGTGGTATGTTGACTAACTATAAAACAGTTAAACAGTCAGTTCGCCGTTTACATGACTTGGAAAAAATGCAAGTTGATGGCTCTATGGATCGTCTTGGCAAGAAAGAAGCACTTATGTTATCTCGTGAGCAAGAAAAGCTAGAGAAAACACTAGGTGGAATTAAAGAGCTTAAAAAACTTCCAGATGCATTGTTTATTCTTGATGTTGGACATGAAGATATTGCTGTAAAAGAAGCAAAAAAGTTAGGTATCCCAATTATTGGTATCGTTGATACAAATAACTCTCAGGATGATATTGATTACGTTATCCCTGGTAATGATGACGCGATTCGTGCGCTTCAGCTCTATACTACAGCAATGGCTGATGCAATCGCTGATGGTCACTTGAGTTCAGCAAAAACTGCGGCAGATATGGAAGCTGCTACGCAACAAGTCGCTCCAAAAGCCGAAGAAAAAACAGAAGAAAAAACAGAAAAAGCAGCGGCTAAAGTGGAAGAGACAAAAGAAGAAGTAAAGACAGAAGAAGCAGCTCCAGTGGCAGCAGAAGAGTCAAAGTAACAGGCTGAATACAGTCTGATCTTGTATTTAACTCGTCCTCTATCGTGTTTGTAGAGGACAAGTTTATACATAGGACATAAATTCTAAAAATTTGTTTGCGCGGTGAGTCGTACAAGCAAATTAATCGGTTAATTAATGAGATAAAAAGAGAGAATTTTTTCGAGCATTCTATCTGCTCTTTTTAGTCTTCATTAACGGTGTAACATACATAAAAGTTTTGGGAAATATTAGATATGGCTATTACAGCAGCAATGGTAAAAGAGTTACGAGAGCGTACTGGTGCAGGCATGATGGACTGCAAAAAAGTACTAGTTGAGACAAATGGTGACTTAGAGGCTGCTATCGATGTGATGCGAAAGTCTGGTGCTGCAAAAGCAGATAAAAAATCTAGCCGTGTTGCAGCTGATGGAAAAGTGGTTATTGCAATTTCTGAAGATGGTAAAGAAGCTGCCATTCTTGAAGTAAATTGTGAAACAGATTTTGTGGCAAAAGATGAAAATTTTGTAAACTTTGTTGATGCAGTAGCGGCACGTGTTCTTGCTGATAAGCCAGCAGATATTGCCGCATTATCTGCTTTACCTTTGGATAGTGGCGAAAGCGTTGAAGAAGTGCGTGCTAATCTAGTGGCTAAAATTGGTGAGAATATCCAAGTACGTCGTTTTGAATTGGTATCATCTCCTGAAGGGCAAATTTACGCTTATAATCACGGTGTTCGTATTGGTGTTGCTGTTTCAATGACGGGTGGCGACGAAACACTTGGTAAAGATATTGCAATGCATATTGCAGCAAGTCGTCCTGTTTGTGTTGCTGAGGCAGATGTTCCTGCGGAAGACTTGGCGAAAGAAAAAGAAATTCTTGTTGCTCAAGCAGAAGGAAGTGGCAAGCCAGCGAATATCATTGAAAAAATGGTTGAAGGACGTATCAGAAAATACTTGTCTGAAATCACATTACTAGGTCAGGATTTTGTTAAAGACTCTGATATTACGGTTGCTAAATTACTTGAAAATTCTAATGCAGAAGTGGCTGGCTTTGTTCGTTATGAAGTGGGTGAAGGAATTGAGAAGAAGCAAGAAGATTTTGCCGCAGAAGTTATGGCGCAAATCGGTGGTTGAGTCTGCCAGATAAACTAATTAGGAAAAGGAGCGTAGTAACGCTCCTTTTTTTTGCCTATACTGAGGGGCTTTTCAGGATTAGTAAGTAAATGCTGAATACAATCCTGATCCTGTGAGGAGAATATTAAAAATGTCTGAATATCAAAGTGCGCAGCGTGTTTTATTAAAATTAAGTGGTGAAGCGTTAATGGGGGGGCTTGATTTTGGAATTGACCCTGAAATTCTTAAGCAAACCGCCAGCGATGTTGTCGAGCAACAAAAAAAAGGCGTGCAATTAGCGTTAGTCATTGGTGGTGGTAATATCTTTCGAGGTGCAGGTCTTGCGCAAAGTGGTATTGATCGTGTCAATGCGGATCAAATGGGAATGTTGGCGACCGTCATGAATGCCTTAGCAATGCAAGACGCAATAAAAAAGCAAGGTGTAAACTGTCGCGTTATGTCGGCTTTAGCCATTGATCAGGTGGGTGAGCCTTATTCTGCAATGCAAGCTAGAGATTATTTGGCTCAAGGTGATATTGTTATCTTCGCTGCGGGTACAGGAAACCCTTATTTTACGACAGATACGGCAGCAAGCGTACGTGCTATCGAGATACAAGCCGACCTTTTGCTAAAGGCGACCAAAGTGGATGGTATTTATGACGCAGATCCCATGAAAAATAAAGATGCAAAGCGTTATGATCATTTAAGTTATGATGAAGCAATTCGTCGTGAGTTAGGTGTAATGGATTTAACCGCAATGGTATTATGTCGTGACAATGAAATGCCATTAGGTGTTTTTAAATTGTTTGATAAAGGGGCGTTGTCTGCAATGATTGCAGGTGAGTCTGTTGGTACAAGAGTTCTATTGAAATAAAAGAGTGGTAAGGTATAAGCTATGATTGATGAGATTATTGAAGATGCAGAAGATAGAATGAAAAAAACTATCGAATCTTTAAAAGTAGATTTAACTAAAATACGCACAGGACGTGCTCATCCTAGTATTTTAGATCACATTACGGTTGATTATTATGGTGGTCAAGTGCCATTGAATCAGGTGGGAAATGTATCAATAGAAGATGCGCGTACCTTGACGATTTCAGTTTGGGAAGCACCGCTTGTTCCTATTATTGAAAAAGCGATTATGATTTCAGACTTAGGTTTAAACCCTATGAGCGCAGGTACGGTTATTCGTGTACCCATGCCCCCTTTGACAGAAGAGCGTCGTAGAGACCTAGTGAAAGTTGTAAAAGGTGAAGGTGAAGGTGCAAAAATTGCCATTCGTAATATTCGTCGTGATGCAAACTCTGATTTTAAGTCAATGCAAAAAGACAAAGATATTTCTGAAGATGATGAACGTAGAGGGCAAGCTGGAATCCAGAAAATTACCGATAAATACGTAAAGGAAGTTGATGTTCAAGTAGAGCAAAAAGAAAAAGAATTAATGGAAGTCTAGTACTCCAACAATATTGTATTGATGGATACAGCGAGTCAGAAAGTGGTTAGCCACTAGGCGCACTTTGCAGGGAATGGTCGCTCCCTTCACAAAAAGTGCAACAACGAGGATGACCGCTTTCTGACTCGCCCGAAGGGAGCAACCCAAAGCGTCCAATACGGCGTTATGGGTCTTGCCAAGGGAGCTACCATTGCCTGCGGCCCATGCCTTGTCTTGAACGCTTTGTATTGCTCTGTACCCATCAATACAATGTTGCTGGAGTACTAGTAAGTCCTATGTTCTTATTTTTAGGGGTATAGTTATGAAATAATGGCAGACTTCAGGGAGGGGAATGGTTGTGAAGTAACTTCCTGTTTCTTATAAAAGTGGTCATATATTTGAAGGGGGGGGGATGCTAAATAATAAAAATGATAAATCAGAAGATAAGCTAATACCACGGCATATAGCTATTGTGATGGACGGTAATGGGCGCTGGGCTAAAGCAAAATACCGTCCCCGCTTATTTGGTCATCATAAAGGGTTAGAAACCGTTCGAGAAATAGTGAAAGCCTGCAATGCGCTTGGTGTAGAGTATCTTACCTTGTTTGCTTTTAGCAGTGAAAATTGGCGCAGACCAGAAGAGGAAGTCAATGGTTTAATGAACCTATTCATGTCTGCATTAAAAAAAGAAGCCAAGTCATTAGCTAAAAATGGGGTTACCTTACAGCTAATAGGTGATCGAAGTGCTTTTTCAGAAAAGCTTCAGTCAAAGATCGCTCAAGTTGAAGATTTGACCGCAGGAGGCAAGGGGTTACGCTTGCTGATAGCAGCAAATTACGGCGGACGCTGGGATATACTGCAAGCAGCAAAAAAAATGGCGCGAGAGCATGTCGAATCAGAAATGAATGAAGCTGTTTTTGAAACGTTAATTGCAACACAGAATATACCAGACCCTGATCTTTTTATAAGAACAGGTGGAGAGCGTCGTATTAGTAATTTTTTACTCTGGCAGTTGGCTTATACAGAGCTTTATTTTACCGATACCTTATGGCCTGATTTTAATAAGAAAGCATTAAGATTAGCCATAAATGATTTCTCGCAACGTCAACGCCGCTTTGGCAAGACAGGCGATCAAATACAGGAGGATAAGAACAATGCTTAAACAACGCATGATGACAGGTGTATTACTTGCCTTGGCGGTTTTACTGGGTGTTTTACTCTTACCTAGTCCTTGGTTCGCAGTTGTTTCGATGATTGTTATTATTACCTTAGGTGGCTGGGAATGGGCTAACTTGACAGGTTATAAAGACGAGAACTCCCGCGGTATTTTTATTGCCTTATTGTTGCTTGTTGCGGTAATCAGCTATACATGGAAAGGTATGCACTGGCCACTTATTATTATCGGTGTATTTTGGTGGGCTTATGCGCTTATGCTATTATTTAATTACACAAAAGAAAAAAGTGGTTTGGAAGGTCGTTCATGGTTGCTCCCCGCATCTTCTTTTTTAGTACTCATTCCTGCTTGGCTCTCGCTTATCGAGTTACATGCAAGATTACCGCTTCTTGTACTGTACTTGATTTTTCTCGTCGCGATTGCAGATAGTGGCGCATATTTTGCGGGTAAAGCAATGGGTTTAACGAAATTAGCCCCTGATTTGAGCCCTGGAAAAACAATCGAAGGTTTTAAAGGTGGTTTACTCGGCGCAGGACTATGGTCTTTATTAGCCGTTTGGTATTTTGGCTTATCTTTTACTAACAGCATCTTATTTATTTTGCTGTCTCTTGTTGTTGCGACAGTTTCTGTGGGTGGTGATTTATATGAAAGTTTATTAAAGCGCCAAGCAAATGAAAAAGATAGTGGTACATTGTTGCCAGGACATGGCGGTATCTTAGATAGAATCGATGGTTTATTAGCTGCACTGCCTGTGTTTACGCTAGGCTTGTTGGTTATAGGTGGGATTGGTGTCTAGCTTTCATAGATCACCAAATAAAAACAGAAAGGGATAATATTATCAGTAGTAAAGGCGTTGCAATTCTTGGCTCAACAGGAACGATAGGTGTAAATACACTGGATGTTATGTCTCTCCATGATGCGCTTTATCATGTGGTCGCATTAACGGCTAACTCCAATGTCGATAAAATGTTAGCACAGTGTCTTCAATATCAGCCACAGTATGCAGTAATGGTTGAAGAACAGGCGGCAGAAAAGCTATCTCTTGCATTGAAAGATACTGCTGTTGAGGTTTTATCAGGTGTTGAATCACTAGAGTTTGTCGCTCAGCTTGAGCAAGTTGATTATGTGATGGCTGCGATTGTTGGGGCGGCGGGATTATTGCCAAACCTTGCAGCAGCCAAAGCAGGAAAGCGAGTGTTACTGGCGAATAAAGAGTCGCTAGTGATGTCAGGCAAGCTCTTTATGGATGCCGTGCATGATAATAATGCCACACTTTTACCTATCGATAGTGAGCATAATGCAATCTTTCAGTGTTTGCCTGTATCAGGGCAACAAGGTGTCACACAAATATTATTAACAGCCTCAGGCGGTCCTTTTCGTACTCGAGATATTGATACCTTACATGATATAACCCCAGAGCAAGCCGTTGCTCATCCTAACTGGGTAATGGGACAAAAAATATCCGTAGACTCTGCGACAATGATGAATAAAGGTCTTGAGGTCATTGAAGCATGCTGGCTATTTGAGCTCTCTACTAACGAAATCCAAGTCGTTATTCATCCGCAAAGTACGATTCATTCAATGGTGTCCTATAATGATGGTTCGGTCTTAGCGCAATTAGGGAATCCTGACATGCGTACACCAATTGCTTATGGTTTAGCATGGCCGAAACGTTTGGAATCTGGAGTAGCTCCCTTAGACTTGTTTGAAGTCGGGCGATTAGACTTTGAAAAGCCTGATTTTCAGCGATTTCCTTGCTTGCGTCTAGCCTATGAAGCGCATCAAGCGGGAGGCAATGCAACTATTGCTCTAAATGCTGCCAATGAAATAGCAGTCGATGCCTTTTTAAATAAAAAGCTACGTTTTACCGATATTCCGCTGTTAATCGAAAATGTTTTAGAGCAGTCGATTAGCGGTACGCCTGTAGCGATAGATGAAATTCTTATTCAGGATAGGCTCAGTCGTCAACAGGCAGAATTGTGGATAAACGAGAATATTAGCAATCGTTTCAAGGGGTAGCTGAACGGTTACGAATATTAAATTAAGTGTAATAGACGAATCAGGGGTGATTTTTTTATTATTCTCTTTCTCAGTAATACATCGAAGAATCTATGAATATTTTAATCTCTCTTATTTCCTTTATCGTTACCATCGGTATTTTAGTAGCGGTACATGAGTTTGGTCACTTTTGGGTGGCGCGCAAGCTCAATATAAAAGTATTACGTTTTGCCATAGGTTTTGGGAAGCCATTGTGGACATACACATCAAAAAAAGACGATAAAATAGAATATGTTCTCGCGGCGATTCCTTTTGGTGGTTATGTCAAAATGTTGGATGAGCGAGAAGGGGATGTCCCTGAAAAAGACGCACATCGTGCCTTTAATCGTCAGCCTGTATGGAAGCGTTTTTTAGTTGTGCTGGCAGGGCCTGCTTTTAATTTCATCTTTGCTATTGCTGCATTTTCTACTACTTATATGATAGGAGTTAATGCAGTACAGCCCTATGTCGGCGCTGTCATTGCAGGAACACCTGCTGCACAAGCGGGCTTTCAAGAGAAAGATAAAATACTTGCGATTAATGACGTAAACGTTGCTTCAATGAGTGAAGTGCGTTTATCTCTTTTAAGTGAGTATTTAGGAAATCCTGAACTAAAAATTAACGTCCAAACAAAAGATAATGAAGCGGTAACGCGAACACTTAATTTATCATCCATTAAGCTGTTAGCAGATGAAAAAGACTATTTTGCAAAAACAGGGATGGGCTTTTGGCAACCCCCTCATGTCCCTGTTGTTATGACCGTTTTGCCTGATAGTGCTGCCGCTCAAGCAGGTTTGAAAAGAAATGATATTATTTTAAGTTATGATGGACACCCTGCTGAGTCGGTCAAAACGGTTACTGAATACATTCAGCAACATGCGGGAAAATTAGTCGCATTGCAAGTAGAGCGAAACGGTAGCGAGCAAACTGTTTCTCTGACACCAAAAGCCACCGAGGTTGATGGTAAAATGATTGGACGCATGGGTGTCCATTTAGCGAAAAAGATGAGTGATGAGGATAGAAAAGATTTATTCTTTGTGCGTCACGCATCTATAGGTGAAGCACTCTCGCGTGGTGTTGTAGAGACATGGAGAATGTCGATAATGACGCTCAAAGTGATGGGAAAGCTGATTGTTGGCGAAGCTTCAATTAAAAATATCAGTGGTCCTGTCACAATAGCAAACTATGCAGGTATCAGTGCAAGCATTGGCTTTACCGTTTATTTAGGCTTCTTAGCCATTATTAGTCTAAGCTTAGGGGTTCTTAATTTGTTACCTATTCCCATGCTAGATGGTGGTCATTTGTTCTATTATCTTATAGAGATTGTAAAAGGGAGTCCCGTTTCCGAAAAGTTTGAAGCAATGGGGGCGCAAGTAGGTATGGTGATGGTGGGTCTCTTGATGGTACTGGCGATCTATAACGACATAACGCGATTGGTTGGTTAATAATTATGATAAAAAAAGGTATTCAACTTTCACTAGCAAGCTGTTTGTTTGCAGTTAGTCAAGGCGTCTGGGCAGCCAGTTTTGTGCTTCAAGATATAGAAATTAAAGGTTTGGAACGTGTTGCTGCGGGAACAGTCTTGAGTAATCTCTCAATCGGTGTGGGGGATACTTATGATGATCGCATGTCCGCTCGGATGGTCAGTTCCTTATATAAAACAGGACTATTTGATGATGTCAGTTTTGCCAAACGAGGCAATATTCTTGTTGTTAACGTAAAAGAGCGCGCTGCGGTTGGAGAGATAAATATCTCTGGTAACCATGTCATTGAGAAAAAACCAATATTGGCAGCTCTGAAAAGAGCGGGTGTGGCGCAAGGTCGCCCTTTAAATAAGGCCGCGTTAGTTCGCATTCAACACGAAATAAAACAACAATATTTAGCGCGTGGTAATTACTCCGCTGATGTACAGGTGCAGCTACAGCCTCTTTCTCGTAACCGTTTAGCGGTTAATTTAAAGATCAAAGAAGGTAAAGTTGCGCGCATTAAGAAAGTCCGTATTAGTGGTAATAAAGCCTTTCCTGAGTCAACATTAAAGGCGCTATTAGAGACAGGATCAGCAAGTTCTTTGTCCTTTTTCAGTAGTAGAGACAAATATTCAAAACAAAAGTTAGTTGGTGATTTAGATAAACTGACTGCTTTTTATAAAGATCGTGGCTATTTGAATTTTGAAGTCAGTTCAACACAAGTTTCTTTGTCAAAGGATAAGCGCTCTGTTTTTGTTAATATTAATCTCCATGAAGGTGATCAGTATCGAGTAGGGAAGATAAACTTAGCCTCTAACTCAACACTTTCTCAGCAATCGTTAAGACGTTTAATACACTTAAAGCAAGGGCAAGTATTTTCACAGCGACTTTTAGCAAAAACACGTAAAGATCTTAAGTCGCAAGTTGGCAAAGAAGGGTTTGCTTTTTCTAAGCTGGCGATAATACCTCAGGTCGATGAAGTAAGGAAAATAGTTAATCTTTCCTTTCAGTTAGATAAAGGTCAGCGTACTTACGTGCGTCGTATTAATATCCGTGGTAATTACCGTAGTAAGGATGAAGTATTCCGTCGTGAGATGCGACAGTTAGAAAGCTCATGGTATTCAAAAGATAAAGTCGAGCGCTCTAAGATACGGATTCAGCGTTTACCCTTTGTAGAAAGCGTTAATATTAGCGCTTCTCCTGTGGCGGGTGCTCGTGATCAAATAGATTTAGATGTTACGGTCAAAGAACGTTCATCTAATCAATTTACAGCAGGTGTCGGTTACTCTCAAAATGAAGGCTTATTATTTAATATAGGTCTTACACAAAATAACTTTATGGGGACGGGTAAGAGTCTTTCGATTGCCGCTGAAAATAGTGCCTCAAAGAAAAATTTACGCCTTAGTTATAATAATCCTTATCATACAAAAGATGGTGTGGGACGAGGCTTTAATGTCTTTTACAATAAAACAAATGCTGCCGAAGCAGATATTACCGACTACCAATCCGATGCGTATGGGGCGGATGTAAATTATACCATCCCATTGGGTGAGGATAACTCTTTGCGCTTTAGCGTGGGAGGGGAGCATCGTAAAATTAAGACATCGGTTGCCAATACGCCTGATTATATCAAACAGTTTGTGACTGATCATGGTGATACCTATAACCAGCTTTTGGGGTCTGTTAGTTATATCCACGATACACGTAACAGAAGTCTTTTCCCGAATAAAGGTCAACGTCAAAGTTTATCGCTACAGTTAGGCTTGCCAGGAAGTGATTTACAGTTTTATAAATTACGCTATAGAGCCTCTGTATATCAGCCGCTAACTGATGATATTACGTTTGCCGTTAAAGCAGGTGTTTCATACGGTAGGGGCATAGGTAAGAATAAAGATCTCCCCTTCTATGAAAACTTCTATGCAGGTGGTATTGGTTCGGTGCGTGGTTATGACCATAATAGTCTCGGTCCAAAAGTACTTTCTGGTGCTGGTAAAGGGGATTCTATTGGTGGTAATTTGAGCACGACAGTGACCGCTGAAGTACAGTTCCCCATGCCTTTCTTATCCGATGTAAAAGGTCTGAAAGCAAGTGCCTTTGTTGATGGCGGTAATGTCTTTAATGATAAATTTGATTCTGCTGAGATGCGTTATTCCGCAGGACTTAGTGCTACATGGATGACCCCATTAGGTGTACCATTAACCGTTAGTTACGCAAAACCACTGAATGCTAAAGATGGCGACGAAACCAGTAAAGTACAGTTCTCTCTTGGAGCAACGTTCTAGGAGGCTGTCTGAGACGAAATGGCAAAGAATTATGAGTGTTAGACAGTTGAATATTCGCTTGAATGGTAATGTTAGACGGTGGTTTTTAGAGACTTCCTTGCCTTTTTTTGTTCTGCTGTTTTTACTGCTATCTTTCTCTTCTCAACTGATGGCTGATAATATTTCTATCGGTATTGTTAATGTTAACTATGTCATAGAAAATGCACCGCAATCTAAAAAATCAAGCGCAAAATTGAAAGCTAAATTTTCTCCTCAAGAGCAAGCATTAGCTAAACAATTAGATGAAATTAATCAACTAGAAGATCAGAAAAATACACAAGAAATTATTAATTCTGAAGTAAAAAAAAATCAGCTAGAGCGTGAAATTCGCATCCGAAAAAGAATGCGCAAACGCGCTTTAGAAGATTTTCGTGAAGAATTAAGATTTGCTCGTAACGCCGCCTTAGATATTGTACAAAAAGAAGTATATGACGCGATAGACAAGGTGAGAGCCCGCAAAGGAATTGATATTATTATTCAAAATTATGTATCTGCGAGTAAGCGCGTTAATATAACGGATGATGTCTTAGAATATCTGCAAGAAAAAATAAAGAAAACAAATAGAAATAATATCAATAAAGAAAAAGGCAATGATGGCGGCTTTATCCCTCAGTGAACTGGCAAATATTATCGGCGCAGAACTACAAGGTGATAATAATTTAAAAATTAGGAATGTATCCTCCCTAGAAACTGCAAAAAAAGGTGATATTAGCTTTGCAACGGGGCGAAAATATCTACCTCAGTTATTAAAGTGTCAAGCTTCGGCGGTTATTTTGACTGCTGAATTGGCAAATTCTTATAATGGTCATAATGTACTGATAAGCAAATCACCCTATCTTGCTTATGCTCAAGTTGTTGCTGCCCTATACCCAGACCAACGCCCTGTCGCTAATATTCATCCCGCTAGTATTATTGATGAAAGCGCAGAGCTTGCCGAGAATGTTTCTATTGCCGCAAATGTTGTGATTGGAAAGGCTGTTAAAATAGCTAAGGGTGTTGTGATAAGTGCAGGTTGCGTTATTGATGATAACAGTAGTATTGGTGAAAATACCTATCTTTATGCCAATGTAACACTCTATCCTAATACTCAAATAGGTAATCATTGTCGATTACATTCTGGCGTTGTGCTAGGGGCTGATGGCTTTGGTTATGCACCCAATAAAGGTGAATGGTATAAAATAAAACAAGTCGGCAATGTTGTTTTAGGTAATAATGTAGAAATTGGAGCTAATACTACGATAGACTGTGCAGCACTAGGAAGCACCTATATTGCAGATGGTGTGAAGTTAGATAACCTGATTCAAGTAGGGCACAATGTCCATATTGGTGAGAATACTGCTGTTGCGGCTTGTGTGGCAATAGCAGGCAGTGCCACTATCGGTAAGCGTTGCCAAATCGGTGGAGCAAGTGCCATTGCAGGACATTTAAGTATTGCAGATGATGTTATTATCACAGGCATGTCAATGGTTATCAGCTCCATAGATAGTGCAGGTGTTTACTCGTCAGGAATGCCCGTGAATGAAAATCGTCAATGGCGTAAAAATATTATTCGTTTTACGCAATTAGATAAAATGGCACAAAAAATACGCGCACTTGAAAAACGTATCAAGAATAGATAATGGTGTTTAATGTGTACTTATGCTCATGAGCGAGGGTAATAAACCATAAACACAAAAATATTTAGGGGAAAAATAATGAGTTTAATGAATGTAAAAGAAATTCGTCAATTTTTAGCGCATCGCTATCCGATGTTGTTAGTTGATAGAGTGACTCAGTTTGAGTCAGGAAAATCATTAACTGCGATTAAAAATGTCACCATCAATGAGCCATTTTTTAATGGTCATTTTCCTGATGAGCCGATTATGCCAGGTGTGCTGATTATCGAAGCCATGGCGCAAGCGACAGGATTATTAGGTTTTCGTACTATGGGTGAAACGCCCCAACAAAATACGCTCTATATTCTCGTCGGTGTTGATAAAGTAAAGTTTGTAAAGCAAGTTGTTCCTGGTGATCAGCTTATTTTAACAGCAGAAGTATTGCGCCAAAAAGGTAAGCTGTGGGTATTCAAAACAGAAGCCCATGTAGATGGAAAGTTAGCCGCTAAAGCCGAAATTAAGTGTGCCGCCGTGGAGACGGATGCTTGATTCACTCAACGGCTATTATTGAGACTGGCGCAGAGTTAGCTGAAGGAGTGAGCGTTGGCGCATACTCAGTAATCGGTGAAAATGTTAAAATAGGCAAGAATACATGGATAGGTCCACACGTTGTTATTCAAGGTCATACACGTATTGGTGAAGATAATAAAATCTATCAATTCTCATCGATAGGTGAAGTTCCTCAAGATAAAAAATATGATAATGAAGCCACAACACTCATCATCGGCAATCGTAATGTCATTCGAGAGTGCTGCACCTTTAATACAGGTACTGCGCAAGATATAGGTAAAACCGTTCTGGGGGATGATAATTGGATTATGGCGTATGTCCATTTAGCGCATGATTGCATTATTGGTAATGATACCATTTTTGCTAATAATGCAACCTTAGCGGGGCATGTAACCATTAAAGATCATGTGATTTTAGGTGGTTTTACACTAGTGCATCAATTTTGTCAGGTGGGAGAATACGCTTTTACAGGCATGGGAACCGCAATAACAAAAGATTTACCACCTTATATGATTGCAGCGGGTACGCCTACTGTCCAGCATGGTATAAATAAGGAAGGGTTGCGAAGGAAAGGTTTTAATGAAGAGGCGCGTAAACGCATCAATCATGCACATAAAATAATTTATCGAAAGAATATCAAGATAACCGAGGCATTGGAGCGCCTAACTAAGCAGTATAAGGATGATGCTGATGTTATGTTGATGGTTGATTTTTGTGCTAATTCAAAACGTGGCATTTTACGTTAAGCGTCCCTATGCGTATTGCTATTGTTGTAGGAGAAGCATCAGGAGATATATTAGGCAGTAGACTAATAGAAGCCTTGCGCCAGCATCATCCCGATCTAGTCTTTGAAGGTATTGCAGGATCAGAGATGATAGCCGCAGGTTTTGAGCCATTGTATCCAATGGAAAAGCTAGCGGTGATGGGGTTCACAGAGGTGTTGCCGCGCTTACGAGAACTTCTAAACATACGCAAAGACTTAGTACAACGTTGGCAGCATAACCCACCTGATATTTTTATCGGTATTGATGCGCCAGATTTTAATCTCAAGCTAGAAGCTTTATTGCATCAACAAAATATCCCAACTGTTCATTATGTTAGCCCTTCTGTTTGGGCATGGCGCGAAAGTAGAGTAAAAAAAATCAAAGGCAATATTGATTTAATGTTGACCTTATTCCCTTTTGAAGTTGATTTTTATAAGCAACATGACATTCCTGCTAAATTTGTAGGACATCCATTAGCCGATGAAATCGCCCTGCATTCTGATAAGCAACCCATTAGAAAAAAACTAGGCTTAGATCCAATCGCGCATATTCTTGCCGTTTTACCTGGTAGTCGTACAGGAGAAATCAAACGTTTAACACCCGATTTTTTACAGGGATTAAAGCGACTTCATCAAAAATACCCCGATTGGCAATTTGTTATTCCTTTTATTAACACTGATATACGCAAACAATTTGAGCGTTTAAAACAAAGTATTGCACCTGACGTTCCTATTGTCTTCATTGCAGGACAGTCACGTAAGACGATGGCAGCTGCAGATCAAATATTAATGGCATCAGGTACTGCAGTTTTAGAAGGCATGCTAATCAACCGCCCTATGGTAGCGGCATATCGAGTTTCAGCGTTAACCGCTTTTATCATTCGCCGTTTTAAGATGATAAAAACAAGCTATTTCACATTAGCAAATAATCTTTGTGATAAGCCACTTGTTCCAGAATTGATTCAAGAAGATGTAACGGCTGAAAATATAATGCAAGCAGTAGAAAAGCAGTTTCTGCAAAGTAAACAACAGCGTGATGATGAAAAACAATGCTTTCATAATGTGCATTTAAAATTACGCCAAAATGCAAGCCAACAGGCGGCTAAAGCAATATTGGATGTTATTAATAAATAGGATTCTTTGGCTGTCACTTTCTTATTCGGTGCGAGTGAAAATCATGCAAAATAATGATATAAAAAAATTAATAGCAGGAGTAGACGAAGTAGGGCGTGGGCCTTTAGTGGGAGCAGTCGTTGCCGCAGCAGTTATTCTTGATCCTGATAATCCCATAGAAGGCTTGGCTGATTCTAAAAAGCTGAGTGAAAAAAAACGTGAACAGTTGTCGATAGAAATTAAAAAGAAATCCCTCGCATGGGCATTTGGGCGTGCAGAGGCTGAAGAAATAGATGAAATTAATATACTTCAAGCAAGCTTACTTGCGATGAAACGTGCAGTAGAAGCGTTACCAATCAAGCCAGACCATGTACAAATAGATGGCAACCGTTGTCCTGAGATGAATTATTCGATGGAGGCGATTGTAAAAGGTGACAGCAAAATAGCTGCGATTAGTGCCGCTTCAATTATTGCCAAGGTTGCAAGAGACCATGAAATGCAATTACTTGATAAGCAGTATCCTGAGTATGGCTTTTCTGCACATAAAGGTTATCCAACCAAAAAACATCGAGAAGCACTGCTTGAGCATGGTGCAATATCAGAACATCGCGTGAGCTTTAAACCAGTACGTGATGTATTGATGAATAAATGATCAGGCGTTTCTATACAGTTTATAGTAAAATTTAATCTCTTATGATTCGGGATTGAATAATGTGCGGAACTTGACACAGAATTTTTATTTCAGATTGGATAGTCTCAAGCGTTGCATAGTCACTCTACGCAACGCTTGAGAGCATTCAATATGGGATAAAAAGACAAGTTTAAGTTTCGTAGATTATTTAATTCTGAGTCCTTAAAAAAATAAAAATTATAAAAGAGTCTCTACGGGGCTTCTTATGTCATAGATATACTCGCTATGATATCCAGTTTTATGTACATAAAGTCGCCAAAACTGTTTTGTTTATCTGAATAGTCTATTTAGAGGCTTTTTTATCCTGTTAATGTGCTAACTATGAGTAGAGAGGCTTTACATTCACAGCTTGTTATTAAACAAAAAAATACCCAACTACCTTTGGCAGCTAAGATTTATGGAAGCCTATTTTTATTGGTCTTTGGTTTTCTTTTGGGTTGGTTGCTTGTTGCTATTTTTATATCAGATGATAAGTCTGTGAACTTAGAAGGCTATCGAGATACATCTTCCATAGTACGTTTACCATTATTAATAGATCGTGTCGTCCATGACTCGTCTGCTTATGTTTATGTTAAACATGCATCAATAAGATCAGAACTAGGAATACCTTGGGGTAAACCAATAGGTTTAGAAAAGAAGAGTAAAGACTGATGTTATGAAGATAATTCGAATTACTTTCAAGTAATCGTTCAGTAAGTGAACGGCTACACTTTCAAAAAGAAGATTGTTGCTATAGACATTCACTTAAATAATTTCCCTTCGACTCCGCTCAGGGTACTAGCTCCCTGAGCGGAGTCGAAGGGAATGGAAATTTAATATATGAAAGACTATATATCAGTAGTTGGTCAGGGTGCGGGTTATGAATACTGAAAATAAAAATGAAGCGTTATCGACTAAGCAGGGAGCTAGCCTAAAACAAAATGATAAATATATATTAGGGCCTTGTGTACTATCGAGTGCAACAGGGGATGTTTACAGTGCCCAGCCTGCAAATATCGCGAATCAAAGTGAGTCGCAAGTCTTTATTAAATTCTTACCTGAAAATTATCCACATTCAGTGGGCGCTATGACGTTTTTTACACAAGAAATAGAGCGTGTAAGAAGTGGATGCAATGTATTCAATATTGTTTCTTTTGAGCAAGCAAATGATAATCCCTATTTAGTCTTCAAACTGCCTCAGGGTATCTTTTTAAGTGAAAAAATATCACAAAAAAATAGTTATGGAGACTTGTCAGAGGTTTTAAGGCTTGTTTCAAAAATAAAAAATGCTTTAAACACGTTAGAAAATTGTGGATTGATTCATGGCTGTGTAGGAGTGGATTCTATTTATCTCAGTGATAATAATGATGTTATTTTGCTGGATAGTATTTATGTTTCTGCAAAACAACATCAGTTAGAACAAGATATTGAGCACACCGAAACAATACCTAATAGAGAGGCAATCTATGCCAGTCCAGATGTTTGTTTTGGGCGACCTGTATCTGAGCAAGATAATGTTTTCTCCCTCGCCTGTATTAGCTATCATTTATTGAGTGGGCAACACCCCTTTGGTGGTGATAATAGTGTAGCAGCACTTTTAGCGAAAGTACGTCCTCAGCGAATAGAGGGCTTGACCGATATGCAATGGCAACATTTAGAGAATGGTATGGCATTTGCAAAAGAAAATCGCTTAGAAACAATGGATGATTTTATTCGTGGCTTTGATAAAGCGGTCGCTGTAAAAAAGAAAATATGGACTAAAACAACGGCGGATAAAGACAGAGAAACTGTTTTAGCACGTAAGCAAGCTAAAAAGTTATTAGATGTTCAAAAAGAAAAAAAAGAGCAGATGCAAGCTAGGACGATTCATCATAGTAAAAAGCAAGCAACGAACCCCCACCCAGCATCGCTTGTTGCATCACAACAGAATACATCTTTTTTACTTGATAATTTTCAGTTCGACCTTCCCGAATGGGCATGGATACCGCTAAGCCTTCTTTCTGGTATATTGACAGGCGCGATAGCGATGGGGCTAGCGATGGAGTATTTAGATATTCATTTTTTTTAGTGATGGGGGGGGGAGAAATTATCTAACTGATGTTACGCACTTTAGATTTCTATTTGTGCGTTTAAGCACAAATAGCACGATGCGATAGCGAGTGCGAAGCAGTATTTCCCATTCTAACCGCGCCGAGCATTTGCAAGTAAAAATGG
>QOAQ01000079.1 GCA_003972955.1 Aquificaceae bacterium | reverse complement strand
CCGCTTGCTTGGTTTGTTATAAGGCTTACCACTGATGCTGTTCCTGCTGAACATAGATTTGTGTTTGGAGTTGATGAGAATGTTTGGTTGTTTGATGTTCCGCAAATACCCATTTGGATAAGTGACCCTGTACCACCATTACATAATTTCAAACGACCATAAGCATCAACACAGACATGAGCCCCTCCTGGATTATTTGCTAAGGCTGATGATAAAACATCGCCTTTATCCTCTCCGTTAATCGCATAGTTAGGTAGAAAATCGCTAAGCGAAGCCGATTCTATTAATGCACGATTTTTTGTAACTTCTTGTTCTGTTGATGGGTAATCTATTAGCCCTTTTAAAGAGGGAGTATGGCGCGTTGCTAGGTAAAGTGTATTTCCTATGCGACGGCTACTAATTAGTTGTCCATCAACCTTTAAACTATTAATTTTACTAAGCTGACCATTTTGTGTAGCAAAGAAATCAAGCTTAGTGGCACGATCATTCCAGTAATTGGGTGCAAACCATTGATCCCAAAAATAGCTATTATCGCCTGATAGAGTGATTAGTTTATTATCAGATAAATAAAGCCCAGATATCATTTGCGAGTTGTCGGTAGCAATAGTTGTTGTGCTACTTAAAACCGCCTCTCCACCTTGTGTAGAAAAGACCTTAATAGATGGTGTTTTAGAAGAAGCAACATATAAATAGGATGCATCATTTTTTAAGCGGTCAGCCTCATCAACCGCAGTTTCTTGTGTATTAGTAGTAGAGTAGTTTTTGCTTGTATCTGCATTGCTCGATTCTGCTGTAGAGTCCATCATCATAATCGGTGGTGCTATCTTTCCATAAGTAGCCAGCATTAGTTGCTTAATACTTTTTTCAAGGGTGTCATTACTAATGCTTCGTTGCAGTCTAGTATTTTGATTAGCTATAGGTGACTGTATTTCAGCTTTACTTGATTTACCTCCACCGCAAGCACTTAGCATTAAAGCTAACGACACACATGCAATTATAATTTTTGTATTCATTATGTGATTATCCACTACATCATATAGGTTTTTTTATTATAACATAAAATTCTTGACAGAGGGTTGTGGAATGGCTTATGCAACTTATTTAACAGGTATATTAGTTTCTCCCCTTGATGTCTCTTTGTAATGCCCATAGATATTGTCTAGTTTTTGTTAGGATTAGCTTGATGTATAATCCTACTTAATTAGTCGGGTATATTAATTTAGGGTTATTGTTAGTTGTTAACAGCTCTTTTATTATTACCCTATGAAAGCGAAAGCACTTAAATTTTAGCGTTTTCCCCAATTATTATTAAAACTTACGGAGACATAAAGCATGTCAGAGCTATCACGCGAGAACATTGATGCGTTGCTAAAAGGAATAAATGATCGTTATTTAGAAAAGGATTTAATTTCTTCAAATGTGGTCAAATCAGTTGAGATAAAAGACGCTATTGTCTTCGTACGTATTGAGCTAGGTTATCCTGCGGGATCATACCGTGACGAATTAGCAGCAGAAGTTAAAACAGTTTTAGAAGCAGATGCTGCTATTGATACTGCTGAAATCGTCGTAGAGCAACGTATTTCAGCCCATTCAGTACAAAAAAGTTTAAAGCGCATTGAAGGCATCAAAAATATTATTGCAGTTGCTTCTGGTAAAGGTGGTGTAGGTAAATCGACAACATCTGCTAACTTGGCATTGGCTTTAGTTGCTGATGGGGCAACGGTTGGTATTTTGGATGCGGATATTTATGGACCAAGCCAGCCACGTATGTTGGGAATGTCGGGAAGTCCAGAATCGAAAGATGGCAAAACACTTGAGCCAATGGAAAACTATGGTTTAAAAGCAATGTCGATTGGTTTCTTGGTGGAAGAAGATACGCCAATGATTTGGCGTGGCCCTATGGTGACTCAAGCCCTTGAGCAATTATTGAATGATACCAACTGGGGCGACCTTGATTACCTTATCGTTGACTTGCCTCCAGGAACAGGTGATACACAACTTACGTTATCGCAGAAAATACCCGTCAGTGGTGCTGTTATTGTAACAACCCCTCAAGACATAGCATTACTTGATGCGCGTAAAGGCTTGAAAATGTTCGAGAAGGTTGAAGTGCCTGTCTTGGGTGTAGTGGAAAATATGAGTATTCATATTTGTAGCGAGTGCGGAAATGCAGAGCATATTTTTGGAGAAGGTGGTGGACAACGCATGGCAGATGAGCACGATGTTGATTTCCTTGGTGCATTGCCATTGGATATGAGTATTCGTGAGCAAGCAGATAGCGGTAATCCTTCAGTCGTGTCTGATCCTGACGGAAAAGTTGCTGAGCTATACAAAGATATTTCCCGTGCAATGACATCACGTTTAGCATCACAAGCAAAAGACTATAGTACGAAGTTCCCTAATATAGTTATTCAGAGTACATAAACTGGTTGATTTATGGTTCTTAAAAAAAGCCCTATATTAGATGATTGTCTAAATAGGGCTTTTTTATACCTGCCTTTTTTATTGATGGCAGGGCTGTGAGCAAAGTAACGAAGGTAAATTCGGGACAGTTTTTTCTTATGAGTGACGAATACCAGTTACTCTTATCCAGTCATCTTTCTGTGTGACGCTGATATTATCAAAGTATGGTGTGTAAGCTTCCTTAATATCATCGGTTTGCTCTTCTAGAATACCAGAGAGAACGATCGAGCCGCTTGTCTTTGTGAGTTGGGAAAATGTTTCGGCTAATTCAACCAGTGGTCCTGATAAAATATTGGCAATGAGCAGATCGACAGGGGCTTTCTCTAAAGTATCAGGAAAGCAGGTTTCAATAGCGTCTTCTGCAAGATGATTTTTCTGCATATTATCTTTTGTGGCAATAAGTGCTTGCTCATCAATATCGGTTGCAAGGATTTTAGTTGCGCCAAGTTTAGCCGCAGCAATTGCTAAAATACCGCTACCACAACCATAATCAATTACTGATAAGCCTTTAGGTGGGTTAGCATCTAGCCATTCCAAACATAAAGCGGTGGTAGGGTGTGTGCCACTACCAAAGGCTAAACCAGGGTCAAGTATGATTTTGATGCTGTCATCATCAGGAATTTTATTCCAACTCGGGTAAATCCATAGATTCTCACCAAACTGCATAGGATGAAAGTCGTCCATCCATGCGCGTTCCCAGTCTTGATCTTCAATCGTTTCTATTAGATTTTTACTAATCTGCCATTGTTGTTTATTTGCCTCGAGCGTAGCAAGCAGTGCAGAAATATCTGTCTTGCCATCAAATAATGCGGTAACGATTAGCTCATCCCATAGCGGTGTTTCACCCGGTAGTGGCTCAAGTACAGGCGTATCACCCGCATCTTGCCATGTAATGGAGAGTGCATTTGCATTCTCCATACATTCGCATATCTCATCTTGAAATGATGTATTGCAGTGGCAGTTTATTTGTTGCCAGCTTGATGTGGTCATTTTTGGCTAAGCTTCTTTTCTAGATAGTCAATACCTGTGCCACCTTTACGAAAGGCAGTGTCCGCCATTATGCGTAGCTGTAATGGAATATTCGTCTTAATCCCCATAATAACCATTTCTGTTAATGCGCCTTCCATTCGGGTAATCGCAGCAGCTCTATCTTCACCATGTACAATGAGCTTACCAATCATAGAGTCATAATGAGGTGGTACTTTGTAGCCACCGTATATATGTGTATCGACTCTAACCCCAAGTCCACCGGGTTGATGGAAGCTTTGGATAGTACCGGGGGAAGGGATAAAGGTATCAGGGTCTTCGGCATTAATACGGCATTCGATCGCATGACCTCGGGGAACAATATCTTCCTGTTTAATTTTAAGCTCTTCACCTGATGCAATGAGTAACTGCTGTTTGACGAGATCAACACCGGTAATAAATTCAGTAACAGGATGTTCTACCTGCAAACGTGTATTCATTTCAATAAAGTAAAACTCATCATTTTCATATAAAAACTCGAAAGTACCTGCGCCACGATAACCAATATCTACACAGGCTTTCGCGATTGTTGCACCTAATCTATTACGTTGCTCTTCTGTAATGCCGGGAGCAGGCGCTTCTTCAACCACTTTTTGATTTTGTCGTTGCATAGAGCAGTCACGTTCGCAAAGATGTATTGCATTACCATGAGTGTCTGCTAAGACTTGGAATTCGATATGACGAGGTTTTTGTAGGAATTTCTCCATAAAGACCACGTCATTATTGAAGGCAGCACCCGCTTCTGTTTTAGTCATGGTGATGGCTTCAAGCAAGTCTGACTTGTCGTATACCGTACGCATACCGCGTCCACCTCCACCACCTGTTGCTTTGATGATAAGTGGGTAGCCAATGCGTTCGGCCATCGCTAAACTTTCTTCAGGGTCGTCTGGAATCGCACCTTCAGAGCCGGGTACGCAAGGCACGTTAGATTTATTCATTGCCTCTTTTGCGCGTATCTTGTCGCCCATAATGCGGATACTTTCTGCTGTCGGGCCCACAAAGATAAAACCGCTAGACTCTACACGTTCAGCAAAATCAGCATTTTCCGATAAAAAGCCATAACCAGGGTGGATAGCATCCGCATCGGTTACTTCTGCGGCACTAATAATTGCGGGAATATTAAGGTAACTATTGAGTGAGCTAGGCGGTCCGATACAGACAGCCTCATCAGCTAGACGAACGTGTTTAAGGTCTCTGTCAGCAGTCGAATGGACAGCGACTGTTTTAATGCCCATTTCTCTACAGGCACGTAAAATGCGTAGAGCAATTTCACCACGGTTGGCGATTAGGAGTTTTTTTATCATGGATATTTGCTCCTATTATTCGATAACGAAGAGTGGTTGACCAAATTCTACTGGTTGCTCATTTTCGAGAAGAATAGAGGTAATAGTTCCTGCTTTGTCTGCTTCAATTTCATTCAGCATTTTCATTGCCTCGATAATACATAAGGTATCACCAACGGCAACACTTTGACCTATTTCTACAAAAGGTGCTGCTGTCGGTGACGAGGAGCGGTAGAATGTTCCCACCATAGGAGAGTCAATAGTCGTTCCTGTGATCGCACCATCGTCTGCTGGTGCTGTTGTGGTTTCAACTGCTGTCACAGCTTGAGGAGCTGCTGCTAATACAGGCGCGGGGGCGGCAACCGTTGGAGGAGCGCTGTATCGTGTAATCCGTACCGATTCTTCACCTTCGACTATTTCTAACTCGGCTATGCCGCTATCTTCTATTAATTCAATGAGTTTTTTTACTTTTCGAACATCCATTGGAATTTCCTGTTTTAGTTACCTTAATGGCGATGCTATTTAAGCAGTGCATGGTATCGTTGTTTATTTAATACTCAAGATTTGAGCTTTTCTATTGCAGCTTCCAAAGCAAGTTCATAACCTTTTGGTCCCAGTCCAATAATGCAACCTTCTGCAATATCAGAAAAATAGGAGTGATGTCTAAATGCCTCACGTTTATATACGTTAGACAAATGAATTTCTATAAAGGGTAGTTTGGTCGCTAATAAAGCATCGCGCAAAGCGATACTGGTATGGGTAAACGCCGCAGGGTTGAAGAGAATAAAGTCAACTTCCTCAAGCTGTGCAGTGTGAATTCTGTCAATTAATGCGTATTCGGCATTACTTTGAAAACAATCTAATTGATAATTTTTTTGTTTGGCAAGGTGTTGTAAGTTATTTTCAATACTTTCTAAGGTTAGCGTTCCATAATGTCCAGGTTCTCGTTGCCCTAGCAAATTAAGATTCGGACCATTTAATAGGAGTATTTTAGCCATAGATTTTAGGTACTGTTTTTAAAAAGAGGAGAAGTATAATTTTATGTTAAAATTGTATTGTAAAAGCATACTTCAAAGACGTTGACAACAATAGCCGACAATTCTGCGGAGTTTACACCTATTAAATAGTCAGTGCTATAGATATTCACTTAAATAATTTCCCTTCGACTCCGCTCAGGGAGTAGCCCAAAGCATCCAATACCGCGTTATGGTTCTCACCAAGGGAATAACCATTAGTGAGAACCATGCCTTGTCTTGAATGCTTTGGATTGCTCTGTATCCATCAAAATAATATTGCTGGAGTACTAATTATTATCCTGCATATCTAATGGTTGCACTCTAGCTCACTAAAGGGAATAAACTCCACGGGATTCCCTTTGTTTACCACTATATTAGGCGGAATAACAACCAATCCATTTGCCCAACTGGTAGACGTAAGCACACCAGAGCCTTGGTGTGGATAGAGGTTTACTACCTTTTGTCCTGATGCATTTGTTTCTAGCTTTGCCCTTAAGTACTCGCAACGGCTCTCTTCTTTGAGCCAATCAAAGGCAGCGGGAACCATAAAACTATTGTTTTGTGTATGATTAGCGCCTTGTTTTTTTAGAATATAAGGATGAGCAAAAATACAGAAGGTAGCAAATACAGAGACAGGGTTTCCCGGCATACCTAGAAAAGGTGTGTTAGCAATATGACCAAATGTAAATGGTTTGCCAGGTTTAATATTAATGTGCCACATTTCGAGCTGTCCAAGCTCTTCTAATGCAATACGAATATAATCTTCCTCACCAACAGATACCCCGCCACTGGTCATCACTAAGTCTGTTTTTTTAGCCGCTTCACTCATGGCATTGCGGGTAGCTTCCAAGGTATCACCAACAATACCAAGATCAATAATCTCACAATTAAGGTTGTCGAGTAATCCGCGCAGGGTGTAGCGGTTGGAGTTATAAATTTGTCCTGCTTTTAGGGGCGTGCCAGGCTCTTGAAGCTCATCACCTGTAAAGAAAATGCCGACACGTAAACGACGGTAAACACTAAGTTTATGAATACCAACGGAAGCCGCTAGCCCTAAGTCTTGAGGCTTGAGTCTATCGCCTGTTTTGAGGATAGTATCGCCGATGGCAATATCTTCACCTGCTTTACGAATATTTGCGCCTACAGTAATAGGGCCACTTGAAACCATATAGTTGTCATTAACTTTACAGCGCTCTTGCATAATGACGGCATCCGCTCCTTCTGGAATAGGAGCACCTGTAAAAATGCGGGCTACGCTATTAGGTGCGAGTTCTGTGCCAACTTCACCCGCACAAATTCGCTGACTTATAATACAGCTAGTTTCTCCAGCAGCAGAAAAATTTGCACTGCGTACGGCATAACCATCCATCGCACTATTATCCAGTGGGGGAACTTGAATAGTGGAGCAAACATCTTCCGCTAATATCCGCCCGCCTGCATCAATTAGCTCAATTGTTTCAGTTTCTGTCACAACGCCTGCTTTGTTAAGCAGTAAATCTAAGGCTGTATCGACAGCTATTAAGCTTTGTTGGGTATCGCAATGATCATCGCATCCGCAGGGCATAGTTTTTTCTCTTTTTTGAGGATTATTTTTCCAAGAAACGCGGCATCATCTCAACAAGGTTGCAAGGCTTAGTACGAAGGTCAAGTTGATGCTCGATAATTTCATCCCAGCCGTCTTTACAAGCACCAGGAGAACCAGGAAGTGAGAAAATCACCGTACCATTAGCGATACCCGCAATAGCACGTGATTGAATGGTTGATGTGCTAATGAGTTTATAAGAAATCATACGAAAAACTTCACCAAACCCTTCGATTTCTTTGTCGTATAAAATTTTTAAGGCTTCGGGGGTAACATCTCTACCTGTTAACCCTGTACCGCCCGTGGTGATAACCGCATGAATATCAGGATTAGCTATCCAATTAGAAACAGTGGCGCGTAATTGGTAAATATCATCAGCAACAATTTGTTTGTCTGCAAGAAGATGACCTGCATTTTTTAAACGCTCAACCAGAATATTTCCCGATTTATCACTTGCCTCATCACGAGAATCAGACACGGTTAAGACCGCAATATTAAGTGCTTTGAATTGGATTTGACTCATGGGGAAAGGTATCCTAAGTAGATTTCAATATAGCCTTAACCACCCGTAACAGGCGGAAAAAATGAAACTTCATCACCATCAAGTACATTGCTATTGAGATCAACATACTCTTGATTGACCGCAACAAGAATATTGCTAGGAAAGGTTTTTTGCTGTGTGGCTAATGTCCAGAGTGTGTGGATACTGAGTGTACTTTCGTCGGACTTGACCGTATTTTCTGCACGACCCAGTTCCTCGCGTAGACTCGCAAAATAGCTGACTTTTACTTTCATTAAGAGTGTCTCAATACATAGATAGGATTGGAGTTAATATTAATATTAAGAGTAATGGTATCAATCTATGATTTTGTGCTTAACTCACCACCCCCTTCGACAAGCTCAGGGAGTCTGTCGAAGGGGGCGAATAGAGAATCACAAATTAATACTACTCCCCTTATTTGAAACACTTTATAGTCTATCGAGAAATTATTTTAATTGCGAAAGATACTCAGCAATTGTTTTAATATCATCGTCTGAAACCGACGCTATAATACCCTTCATTGCCGCTGTTTGACCATTGTTTCTTGCGCCACTTTTAATATCCATCATTTGTTGTATGAGATATTCTTTATTTTGCCCTGCGATCTTAGGGTAAGCAGGCATAATAGGTGTTTTAGCATCCGCGCCATGACAAGCACCACAACCTTTCGCTTTATATAACTCTGCGCCATCTGCCGCAAAGCTCGCTCCACTGATTAAAACAGTTGCAGAAACAAGTAGGGTAGCGCCAATTTTTATAAGTTTAGACATGCTTTTTTCTCCATAAATTAATATTACCTGAATCTGTGAGGTTACTACGGCATGAGGAACAAGCTATTGATTTCACAGCGGTTTAAAAAATACCCGCTTATCCACAGGGATAATTGAGTGTAAACAGCTCACTAAACCTATGGGTGAAGCTAATATTTTTTAATTCCACTATGAAACCAATATCTTGCTCCTCATATCCGCATTAACCTCACAGATTCAGGTTTGAGTCAAAAGTTTAGAATAAAAAATGTATGTTGTCGTTGAGATGTGTCAATAAGTGAGCCTTAATCTTTTTCATTAGAGGTAATCTCATACTTAGGCATATTAACCTTTTTTAGTTTCTCTTCTTTGTCGGTAATCATGTGGTGACGACCATCAAGCGTTGCGCCTTCGCCCATTTTATCTTCAATCAAGCCAACCGATTTAACGGTTTTGCGATATAACGTAAAAAATTCAGGAAGCAACACCTGCTGAATATAATCTAACACCCATTTTTTATCACGTGTACCCAATACCGCTGCAATATTATTGCCAAACTCACGCCCCATTGAAAAACCAGGCTCATCTTTTTCGCTATCCCATTTTGTATCAGCATAACCCACAAAACGTTGATTTAATTTCTCATAAAAAGGCGTGCGATAATCTCCCGCACCATGCACATCACGCGCATTGTCTTGCACATGATCTGCCATTTTTTGCGCATAAAGCTGAATAAGCGCACCACGGTCTTCATCATTAATCGTGTCATGCACCATACGATCTAAAGCATGAATTAAGAAAGCAACAATCTCCTCCATAATCTCAATACGTTGCCCATGTGTATCAATCTGAAAATTCTCATTCTCGATCTCTAACAAGGTTTGCATACCGATTTTCCAGCAGTTAAACGCCAAAATACTCACCGTCTCTTCAACCGAGACCTCACGCTCTTTATTGCTCCATTTCGTTTTAATCCGTATACGCACAGTGTGATGCTCCCTAAATTCTTTGAAAAGATGAACGGATTATAAAGGTCTCATAAAGAAATGCGAATATCTATGTGAAGCTTGATAGTATTAGCGCATGATGATTAAAAATGAAATGATTGACACCATGAAAAATGTGATAAAAACCGTGCAAAAAAACTGCGATATAGCTGATGCACGTCATGCAGGTAATTTTACCTTGTGTGTATACTTGCTGAAAATGCGTGAGATGTACCGTTGGGAGCAGGGCATTAGTTTTAATGAGGTGATCGGTGTTGATGATGTGGGCGATTGGCTAACCGCGCGCGAAGAGTTGTGGGATGATCTGGAAGAGCTGGATTATATGCCTGTAGAAATTGAGGGTATATCTTACGATGCTTTTGATAATGAAAAGATTAACGCGGTATTGAATCCTCAAGGTTTTATTTATAGCGCGGGTTTAGGTATTCGTTGTCGTCCGCACTTTTTTATCGCCAAGTTGGAAAATCATTATCAGCGTGATGGTGTGGATATTTTTATCTCAGGAGCTGAATATGCTCGTGATATGGCTGCGCCTCCTGCGATGATGCAAGATGGTTTGATTTTTATTCGTAACGAGTCATTGCGTCGTATGTTGTGGGAGAAGGTGGAAGAGTGGCGCATGAGTCCTGTTGATAGCCCCTTAGGTCGTGCCGTTGAAGCCTATGATTTTGAAGGAGATACCGAAATAGCCTTAGATAAAATGGCAGCAGTAGAGTCCTCTTTTATTATCGAACATGAGCTAGGTGAAGTATTAGCAGGCAAGCGATTAGGTGAGCAGTGGAATGAAATGTTGAATACCTTACCGCGTTCAACGGCAGAAATAATGCTGCGGGCTATTCGAGATCATTTAGCCGATGCTTTAACAACCTTGGAGCAAGTAGTTGCAAAAAACAACCCTGCATCGATCCATTTTTACTTTGGAAGCATGATGGCGATGCGTAAGAAAATAGCCCCCAAACTCATGGAAGCCTATGAAGCATGGTATGCAAGCGGTGATCTAAAACACATTGCTGATATTATCGAGCCATCTCGCCAGCATTGGGAGCAACTTGCACAGCAATGTTTGCAGATATTTATAGAAAAAGGTGCAAATGCTACAGACGATATTGAGAATCTGGTGGAGAAAAGTTTTTTATGAAAAATATCAAAGAAGTAAAACCCAATAGTTTTATATTTGAATACAAAAATGCACTGCCTGATTTTCTATGTGATGACATGATTGCTCGTTTTGAAGCAAATGAAGCAGATCAATATAAAGGGCGTGTAGGCTCTGAGATGGGGTCAAACACGGGCTTGAAAAAAACCACCGATTTAGTGGTAACAGGTAAACCGCATTGGCAGGATGTGAATAATAATTTATTTCGTTCTTTAAGCTTGGCGTTGCGCGAGTTTGGTGAGGCTTATCCTTATTTTTCTAAAATGGAACGTTTTGGTGATAAAGGTTATAACCTACAGCGTTATCAGCCTGGGGAGTACTATCACTGGCATGTTGATGGAGATAGCCCTGCTTTAGCACAACGGCAGTTGGTTGCTTTGTGGTATTTGAATGATATGGAAGGCAAGGGCGGTGAGACTGAGTTTTTATTTCAAGACGTGAAAATCACCCCGAAAAAAGGCAGTTTGGTGTTATTCCCGCCTTTTTGGACGCATGAACACCGTGCGGCAATAGTGGGGGAAGGCGCAAAGTATATTGCGACGACTTGGGTAGTGTTTCGAGAGTAAACGCCTGAGCTGGCTAAAGGGCGCGAAGCAGTTATCTGATGAAATAAGTCTTCCGTGTATTCAGTGTATTCCGTGGTTATAAATTATCTTTAAATCACGGAATACACGGACAATATAGGTTTATAAGAGATCGGTATAATATTTGCTTGTTAAAACAGGCTCATATCAAAACCACCATCACTTTGATCGTCAATATCATGTGTGCTCATGTCACCGCTTTGGCTTAATGAGACAAGTTTAGTATTCGGCATACGTGATAAAATATAGGCTGCCATCAGTTGAGATGTTTTCTCGTTTTGTGTCTCTAATGCCGTTAGTAATTTATCGGCTGCTATTTGACAGCGTTGCAAGGTATCGGGGTTGCTGACCCATTGTTGACTCATTTGATAACCTTTATTCATATCGTTATCCATCATGTCAAAATAATCAGCGGCTTGTGTCATTATGTCATCAGGAAATTTGACGATATGAGAATGACCATCAACTACAACTTTGAGTTCCATTTGTGTTCTCCGTAGGATTTATAGTAATAGTACCTTAAGTCGCTACTATTTGTGTTTAATTATATGAACTATGAGGTTAATGCATGTTATTAACAATTGATAATTTGCTCGATCAACAACGTTTAAAAGTCGTTAGAGAAATGTTAAAAAAAGCTGACTTTATTGATGGTAAGTTATCCGCAGGTAAAGAAGCTAAAGTGGTTAAAAATAATGAGGAGCTATCACAACAAAGCCCACTACATCAGCAGTTAAACCAAATAGTGATGGGTGCTTTGGTACAGAATCCGACCTATCAAAATGCTGCTTTACCGCTTAAATTAGCCACTGCTTTTTATGCCCGTTACACTTCTGGTATGTCTTATGGCTTTCATGTTGATGACCCTGTGATGGGGCCAATGTCAGGACGTTATCGTTCCGATATTTCGACGACTGTTTTTTTGTCAAATAAAGATGAGTATGAGGGCGGGGAGCTTGTTATTAAAACAGACTTTGGTGAGCAAACCGTTAAATTAGATGCGGGTGCAGCAGTGGTTTATCCGTCAAAAAGTTTACATAAGGTTAGCGAGGTCACAAAAGGTGAGCGTATTGTTGCGGTTACGTGGGCGCAAAGTTTGGTGAAAAACTCAGAAAAACGCGAGCTTTTATATGATTTGTCCCTTGCTAGGGATAAATTAATTGCAGAGAAGCCTCAAGCAGATGAAACCGCTAGAATTAGTCGAAGCTATGCTAACTTATTGCGTATGTGGAGTGAGGTTTAAAACGAGTACAGCAAAAAATCATTACTTGAGAGTTTCTTTAAGCCATTCCAAAACCCTTATATCTACCCAATACTTGGCTTTCCATGGGTATTTTCCTGCTACGAATCCCACATGACCGCCTGATGATGAAAGTTCTAGTTGCACATTTTTTGATAATTCATCTTCACTTGGTGCTGTATTAGGAAACATAAAGGGGTCATCTGTTGCATGTAAAATAAGGGTAGGGATACAAATCTTTTTTACAAACTGGCGACTACTGCATCGTAGATAATAATCCTCAGCACTTTTAAAGTGATGCAACGGAGCGGTTACTTGGTCATCAAATTGATAAAATGTGTTTTGTTTTTTTATATCAATGGATAGAGGAGAGTTGATATGACTAAATTTATCGTGATATTTTTTTTGTAGCCGTGAAATTAAATGCCTTTGATAGACCTTCGAGAAGCCTTTCTCCATTCTTTTTGCCGCATCCGCCAGTTTAAAAGGCACTGAAACTGCAACCGCAGATAATGTTGTGGCTTGTTCGCCTTGTTCTCCCAGCCATTTGAGCAGTACATTGCCTCCTAATGAAAAACCAATAATAGTAGATAATTTGCATTGGTGTTTTTTTGTGAGGTAATCAACTACAAATTGTAGGTCGCCAGTTTCGCCACTGTGATAACTGCGAGCTGACTTATTTATCTCGCCACTACAGCCACGAAAGTGCATAAAATACACGCCATATCCCGCATTGACTAAGGTGTTGATTAATGGTTTGGCATAAGGGGAGTCAATAGAACCTTCTAAACCATGCAGAATAAGTACGATTGGTTTATTGTCTTTTTCGTCCGCAATATTAGTGCTCACACTAATATCTAAAAAGTCATTATCGGGCAATGTTAGCCGATTAGTGTTTAAAGTAATATCTGGAATATGGCGAAAAAAAGTAGACCAGAGCGTTTGCAAGTGTGCATTTGGTAACCACCACGCAGGTTTGAAACTACTTTTTATGATGGGCATGGAATGTTGTAGTGCCGATGCTTAATAATAACTTTTATGATAAGAGCGACGTTTGCCAGCACGTTGCGTAATAATCCCTTCTATTTGACTTTCACCAGAGATTTCAAAGGTTTCATACAAGTCATTCAATGGTGCAAGAAAGTATTTTTCTCCCACTATGCGTAATTGACGAAAAATATATTCACCCTTATTGTCTTTGGCAAAAACGTAAGAGCCATCACGATAAGCGGCACTGGGGTCAATAATAATAATGCAACCTGCTTCAAACTCAGGCTCCATACTGTCATCAAGGGTACGCAGGGCAAAAGGCTCTGATGCCGAACAACCACCATCACTTAAATTTTGTTTGAAGGCATCTTGAATTTGTATTTTAGTTTCTTGCATGGGGTATTCCTGTGTTGTTTGGTTGTGGTATTAGTGTGCGATTTGTTCTATTACCCACAACCTTCGACAAGCTCAGGGTACGGTGAGTGAGGCACAAAATCACAAATGGATACCATTACCCGTTATTTAGTTTGGAGTCCTTATTTCGACTAAATTCTGTTTCTTGCACATGGCGTTCTGGCACGTACCATGCTAGTTTTTCATGGAGTTGTACCACATTACCGATAATCGTCAACGTCGGTGCGCGCACACCTGTCTCTTCTACCAACTGCGGTAAATTACCCACTGTACCAATATGTACACGTTGATTGCGTGTTGTACCTTGCTCAACTAATGCGGCAGGCATATCAGCAGACATACCATGTGCCTGTAATTGCTCGCTGATAACGCTGATACCTGTTAATCCCATATAGAAAACAATGGTGTGATTCGGTTGGACTAACTGCTCCCAATTAAGGTTAATACTGCCATCTTTAAGGTGACCTGTCGCAAAGGTCACAGACTGAGCAAAGTCACGATGTGTTAAGGGGATACCAGAATAAGAGGCACAACCCGCAGCAGCAGTAATACCGGGGACGACTTGGAACGGTACATTATTTTCTGCCAAGGTTTCGATTTCTTCACCGCCACGACCAAAAATAAACGGGTCACCACCTTTAAGGCGTAACACACGTTTTCCCTGTGTTGCTAGTTCGACCAACAAATCATTGATCTTATCTTGTGGGACGGCATGATTATCTTTTTCTTTGCCGACATAGAAGCGTTCTGCATTTTTATTTGCCATTGCCAAGATAGGTTGCGACACAAGACGGTCATAGACGATCACATCAGCTTGTTGCATTAAACGCACGGCTTTAAACGTGAGAAGGTCAGGGTCACCAGGGCCTGCACCGACAAGGTAAACTTCACCCATTGGGTTTTCATCTTCCTCTGCTGCCAAGGTATCGTCTAATAATTTACGGGCAGCACTGTCTTGACCTGCATAAACTAATTCTGCAAACGAGCCTTTTAATGCAGACTCCCAAAACTTCTTGCGTTGCTCTTGAGTAGGAAAATGTGCTTTTACTTTGGCACGATATTCTTCAGTGATAGCCGCAAGTCGCCCGCAGGATGAGGGAATTATCGTTTCTAGCTTCATGCGTAACTGTCTAGCAAGCACGGGCGATGCACCACCTGTCGATACTGCAACCGTCACAGGAGAGCGGTCTAGTACGGAAGGAACAATAAAGCTACAGCGCTCAGGGTTATCAGCAACATTAACAGGAATATTTTTGCTATCCGCTAATGAGGCTATTTCTGTATTAACCTCCGCATTGTCAGTTGTGGCAAAGACAAGAAAGCAATTTTCTAAATCTGTTGGCTCAAAGTTTTTTGCAAGGTAAGTAATTTGTTTATCATCAACTTTTTGTTGTAAGTCAGTACTTATTTGTGGTGAGACAAGGCGGATGTTTGCGCCTGTTGCAAGTAAATTATCAACTTTACGTGTCGCAACTGAGCCACCGCCTACAACGAGGCAAAGGCGGTTCTTTAAAGTAAGAAAGAGGGGGAAATGATTCATATTATTCCTATCAGGAGATACTATTGAAAGCTTGATTATAGAACGATTTTAAAAATGTAATCATTTTTTACTACGTCGTTTGGGGCGTACTTGACAGGCTGCAATATCTTGAACAATAAGGTTATAGGGTATGTTATCGAGACTGCCGTATTGTAATAAGGTCGCATCAATGACTTGGTGGATGTTCTCAACCGTATCAGGGGCTTTATCTGGCAAGTTATCATCATTGGCATACATTAATTTTTGTAAGCCTATCATGCCCCCCGCCTGTACTTTTAGCTCTTTATTGTGTGGCATAGGCCCGTCAACCATAATGACTTTAAGCGCAAAACGAGCATTGTCACGCATTTTATCGAGTAAATTAGTGCAGTGCGATAATGTCTTTTCAGAACGACAAGCAACGCCTTCGCGTGTGGCAATTAAAAAACGATGTTTTAAGTCGCAGTTACAGCGACGATTATTTATCGACTTTTCAAATACACAACGATTGGGGTTAACACTATTGTAAGTACTGCGGTACTGGTCTTCATCCATAATGGTTTGGGGATGCTAAAAGGCTAGGAGCTTGTCCGAGAATAGCAAGCGTAGCGAAAATTTGACTGATTAGTGCCTATTTTTAGTTTAAATGAGGAGAATGGTTGTTCCCTTTGACGAATTTGAACTGAAAATAGGTGCAATCAGGCGGATTTGCAGTAGCTTGTTCTATTCTCGGACAAGCTCCTAGGTAAATACTATCCCCTTATTTATTAAGGAAAAAGGGGGGGGAGTATTTATTATAGCTTTATAGAGTCATTACTTTTCCCATTCCATCACAACAGATTCTTCACGCTTTTCCATCAATAATTCTTCCGCACCTAATTCCGTTGCCGCATGGACAAGTTTGAATAAAATACCACCATCTAAAGGTACGGTGGCGCGTTGTTCACGTGTGAAATTACGTGCATCTTTATAAGCATCAAATTCTTTTAAAAATTCAAGGTTTTTGAGTAAAGGCGTAGGCTGCGTTATTTTGAAAACATAATAGGGCATGTGGTGCTCCTTAAAAAATAGGGGTAAGGACTTAGGATTGTTTAATGATAAGTATTGGGTGTTTTTTCATCATTCCTAGAAACTATCCTTATTATGACATAAGTATATCTACTTTTTCTAATAAAGGTGATGTTAGTGGGTGTAATTTTCTCCGCATAACAATACCAACGGAATCATTACCACTGAATATGGGGGTTAAAGTATTTTCTCCAAGCTGTGAAAGTAAGATAAGCGCTGAAAACTTATCCAAATATTTTTCATCCAGTGTTTCTAGAAAAGTATTTAAGTCAGGGTAATTATTATCCGATATTTTAGAGAATAAATCAGTGCGTTCTATTGCTTCTTCTATTGAATGCGCGCCACGTCGCTCGGGGTAGGGTAGATTAAAAAACTGTTTAATTGATTTAAACAAAGAAATAACCACGTCTTGATCAACAGGTTTTTGTAAGGCGTTCTTTAAGGTTTGTAGCCACTTTTGACCATCTTCAGACAATATTCTGCATAAAGCCTGCGCATAAATATTATTACCAATAAGTGTGTGTAGGTTTTCTGTGACCGCCGCGTGGCTTGCATGAGGTTTTTTATTGAGGGGAATTTGCTTAGGTTCAGCATGAAGAAAGCCAACATAAAAAGGATTACGACGCTTTGCCTTTGTCCATAAAGCCTCTCTCTGTTTCTCTGTAATTAATTCGCCTTGTAAACATAAACGTACCATATCAACAATATCAACTTGGCGTTCTTCAAAGGGTAAAAACTCCATTAGATACTCGGCCAATTCTTTACCAAGTTCACCCGCAACAACCTCAGGATACTCCATTAAACGTCGTGCTACTTCTGTCGTAGGGTTTGCCCACCACGCGCGCACGCCAATTTCATGGCTTACATTCGGCGAATAAACTACCGCAATCACCGCCTCAGGTTCACCTAATAACAGCATGTGCTCTAGCGTATTATCTGCTTGCCCCATACGAGTCCAACGCTTGATATACATAGGATAACCGCCAGGTGATCCTGTCGTTTTCATTGATAATAACTCACGTACCCACAGCAAATATTGTTCGTCACGCACCGTAGGGTTTAGCACAACCTTAGCTTCACCTTTTTCTGTTAGCGCATGAACCGTCATACTACTTTCATTAATACGAATAGCTTTTAAAGGTTGAGCTAGCAACACATTGAGACGAAGGTTATCAGCGTTGGATAATTGCATTTGTATGAGTACTCGGTTTCCATTATGAAGGAGATTTTATACCGAATAGTAAGTAGTTTGATATACGTCAATGGGGCTATGGATTGGTAAGCAGATGTTGGTGCGATATTGCTCTATAACCTCAAAAAATGCGTAGCCTAGCTCGGCAGGTATCTATAGTGACCTGTAATTTTTAGTTTAAATAGCATGTCTTCTAGTTGTGGGCCTTTACCTATATTGTGAGCAATTAAAGGTCTTTTGTTATCTGGTGAGAGGATATTCGTCACAATGCCAATATGCGGTAAGCTAGGGGTTACGTCCCACGTGACTATATCACCTGGTCGATAATCGTTAGCATTATAGGATATGGGAAAATTGATAGCATTTTTTGCAAAAAATGCACGTAAGTTTGGAACACGTCGATGGTCGATATTTGGGTCTGTGTGCAACATACCCCATTTTCTAAAGCTAGGGTATTCAAAAAAACGGTGCTTCATGTCATCGTTGACACGTTCTTGCAAGTCAATCCCTAGTTTTCTGTAAGCACGAATAATAACATCGGTGCAAACACCAATGTTTTGAGGGACATCACCGTAGGGGAAGCCAATGCGATGATAAGAACCATCATAGCGGACTTTGTGAAACGTTCTTTCAATCGCGGCATTGACAAGTCTTTCTGAATAGCTTGCGGCATAAGATGATTGGATAAAAAAACTAGCAGAAAGACTAAGAAGTAATAGTATATTTTTATTATTCATTTTCATTGTTTTTTTAGGTTTTATTTTTATTTATTCAAAACTAAAATAACAATCTAGTGCTATGTGTAGGGGATTATTTTATGGGTTAATTCCCCCTTTCTCTAATAGACTCTCAAAGATTTTTCTAAATGAGTCAATTTTACAGTAGTTTGTTATTTTTGATTTTGTGTATGTATCATGTTCGCAGAGGTAAAAAATAGCCTCTTTTGCTTCATCTTCTACTGGAAAGTGTTCTCCATCAGCAAAAAAATGAAGTTTGTTGCTCTTTTCGGTGTAAGCAAGTCTTAGCCAGCTTTCACGGATAAATGTTTCATTGTTGCTTGTTGTATCAGCAGATAAAAAGGAGTTGTGCCTTGTTTCTCCTTTTGTTTCTGTTAGGTATTTCCCTAACCAAAGCGATAAGTTATCTTTTTGCGAGTCAATTCCTTCGACTATCATGTTAGAAAGTATCTCAATATCATGCTGAGTTATTTCAGCTGAGTGCTTCTGCAATTGTCGTTTTTTATCGCTATAGCGTTGCTTAAACTGATGCTTTTCGGTTATGGATTCTATCCAACCATTGATTAACTCTTGCTGACTGGGGGCGCGAAATCCGACAGAAAGTGTCATACAGTTGTCATCTTGAGCGATGCCGTAATGTGGTAAGTTAGGGGGGAGATAAAGCATATCGCCAGGGGCTAAAATCCAATCAGCATTGCTATTGAATTTTTTTAATATACTCAGCGAACAGTTTGAAAGTATTTCTTTGGGGTAGTCAATGTGTGTATCCAGTTGCCAATGACGTTTTCCAGAGGTTTGTATTAAAAAAACATCATATTCATCGGTATGAGGACCAACAGACCCTTGCTTGGCAGCATAACTAAGCATAAGGTCATCAATACGCCAATCAGGAATGAATTTGAATTGCTGAATAATATCCCGTAATTCAGGTATAAAGCGCTCTAAATCGTTGACTAATAATGTCCAGTGAGACTCTGGTAAGCTAGCAAAGGTTTCGTCATCAAAAGGCCCGAATAGTGACTCCCAAGGGGATTCTCCATGCTCAATAATAATGCGCGAAGGTGCATCGGTATCACAAGAGATACCTGCTAGTTCTTCAGGGCTAATATCTACTGGTGACCCATTAAAGGCTTGGCGGATAAGTAATGGTTTTTGCTGCCAATATTCATCTAAAAATTCTTGATGGCTTAAACCACCAAGAAGATTGTCATTAATAACGTAGCTCATAGTTTAAATATTTTTAGCTTGTTCAATGGCATTGCCGATGTAATTGGCGGGTGTCATTTTTAATAAGGTGTCTTTAGCATTTTGAGGAATATCTAAGTTATTGATAAAGACTTGCAAGCCTTCCGCTGTGATTTTTTGTCCACGGGTTAGCTCTTTTAGTTTTTCGTAAGGTTTTTCAATATTATAGCGACGCATAACGGTTTGAATCGGCTCGGCAAGTACTTCCCAATTATTATCAAGGTCTGCTGCAAGTGCTTTCTCGTTGACTTCGAGCTTGTTGATACCTTTTAAGGTGGATTGTATGGCGATACTGGTATGTCCAATACCTACGCCCAAGGTTCTTAACACAGTGGAGTCAGTTAAATCTCTTTGCCAGCGAGATATAGGCAGCTTTTGTGACAAGTGATTCATAAGTGAGTTGGCAATACCTGCATTTCCTTCTGCATTTTCAAAATCAATCGGGTTGACTTTATGTGGCATGGTCGAAGAGCCTACTTCACCTGCAATAACTTTTTGTTTGAAGTATCCAATAGAAATATAACTCCAAATATCACGACAAAAATCAATCAATATGGTATTGAAACGCGCAGTAGCATCAAATAATTCTGCAATGTAGTCATGTGGTTCAATTTGAATCGTGTACGGATTCCACTCTAAACCTAAGGATTCAACAAAATTCTTCGCAAATAATGACCAGTCAAGCTCAGGGTATGCGCTCAGGTGTGCGTTGTAGTTACCAACTGCACCATTAATTTTACCGAGTAGTGGAACGCTTTTGATTTGCTCATATTGACGTTGCATACGGTAGGCAGTATTCGCCATTTCTTTGCCTAAGGTAGACGGTGAAGCAGGTTGTCCATGGGTACGACATAACATCGGTATTTCGGCGTAAGTATGTGCTAAATCTTTGATGGTATTGATGGTTTGCTCTATTTCTGGAAGCAAGACAGTATCACGTCCACCTTTAATCATCAGCGCGTAAGAGAGGTTGTTAATATCTTCTGATGTACAGGCAAAGTGAATAAACTCACTGACGGCATTAATCTCATCATTATCAATAATTTTTTCTTTTAAGAAGTACTCCACTGCTTTTACATCATGGTTTGTTGTACTCTCAATTTTTTTGACACGTGATGCATCTGCTTCATTAAAATTATCAATAATGTTATCAAGATAACTATTCGCTTCAGCTGAAAATTTGGGTACTTCTTTAATGTCAGGATGTTGAGATAATGCTTGTAGCCAACGAACTTCAACCAGTACGCGATATTTAATAAGTCCATATTCACTAAAATAAGGGCGCAAAGATGATGTTTTACTCGCATATCGACCATCGACAGGAGAAAGAGCAGTAAGAGAAGATAAGTCCATAAGATAGTTTGATGTAATTAGTTGAGTTAATAAGTTCTAAATACTGATATTACTTAGAATTAATGTAAAAAGGTCATTTAAAAGGGTTAAGAAATTGATAGAAAAAGGATATTATAGCGCGAAAGTTTGTTTGGAAAAGATAAATCGGTAGTAAGTACTGTCAACTATTAGGCAATGAATAAGTTATTTAGTAACCTCATAGATTCAGATATTAGTATCAATCTTATGACTTTGTGCTTTATCATCGCCCCTTCGACAAACTCAGGGAACTTGTTGAAAGAGAGTGAGTAATAGAATAATAATTCTACAGATTGATACCACTACCGAAATAATAAAATAATAATATTACGGCTGTCTTTGTAATATTTATGGAATAAATTCAGGGAGAATATTCCAATATGACTAATCTATTTATAGTCAGATCTTTGGCTATAGCAATATTGCTATTATTCGTGTCGATGCTCAATGCGGCAGAATTACCTAACTTCACTAAACTGGTAAAAACACACAGTGCTGCGGTTGTTAATATTAGCACTGAACGTGATGATCAATATAAACAACCAATGACTTCTTCTGTAAAGCCTCTGCCAGAGAAAAACAGTAGCGGCAATGAAGTTATTGATGACTTAATGAAGCGTTTTTTTGATTATAATGAAAACCCTGAAGGGGGGATGGATGAATCGAGTTCATTAGGTTCTGGTTTTATTATTTCTTCTGATGGTTATGTTGTTACAAATCATCATGTGATTGCTGGTGCAGATAAAATAATTGTCAAACTCAGTGATAGACGCGAGTTACCTGCACAATTAATTGGTACTGATAAGCGCAGTGATATAGCGCTATTAAAAATAGAAGGAAAAGACCTTCCTGTCTTGACAACCGGTAGCTCCAGCCAGTTGGAAGTCGGTGAGTGGGTTATTGCAATCGGTTCACCTTTTGGTTTTGATCACAGTGTCACGGCGGGTATTGTGAGTGCGAAAGGTCGTAGCCTACCCGAAGAAAGCTATGTGCCTTTTATTCAGACGGATGTAGCGATAAACCCTGGAAACTCAGGTGGTCCACTTTTTAATATGAAAGGCGAAGTGGTTGGTATTAATTCACAAATTTACAGTCAGTCTGGTAGTTTTGCAGGGGTTTCATTTGCAATTCCTGTTGATGTTGTAAAAGATGTGGTGGCACAGCTAAAAGCCAAGGGCTATGTTAATCGAGGTTGGTTGGGCGTTTTTATTCAAGAGGTGACAGTTAGCCTAGCAAAGTCGTTTGGTCTCGATAAACCTAAGGGAGCATTAATTGCAGAAGTGATGCCAGAAGGTCCTGCGATAGGTATTTTAAAACAAGGTGATATTATTCTTGAGTTTAATCATAAAAAAATAAATACAGCATCTGACTTGCCGATTGTTGTGGGTAGTACTTCGACAGAGAAAGAGGTCGATGTAAAAGTCCGCAGAGGAGGAAGCACGCAAATTATTAAACTTAAATTAAAAGAGTTGCCAATGGAGATTGCCAAGAAAAAGGTGAAACACCCTGTAAAACTTGCAAAGTCCGATGCGGTGATGGGGATGGAAGTAGAAGATTTAACCGTCAATGAGAGAAAATCACTGCAAATACGCAACGGTGGCGTTATTGTTAGACGTATTGACTCAGGAAAAGCGTATCGAGCAGGTATGCAAATAGATGATGTTATTAAAGTTTTAAATGGTCAGTCTGTTATCAGCGTCAAGCAATTTAAGTCCCTCGTCAATAGTCTGCCAAATGGAACACCTGTCGCGGCTTTAGTACTACGCGAAGGTTCTGCTCAATTTGTAGCGCTTATGATTGAGCATACAAGTGATAATAGGTCGAAGAAATAGTGTTTGCTAAAAATAATGTCTAATAAGAATACCCTGATAGTGTATTATCGCGAAGGCTGTCATTTGTGTGAGCAGATGACAGCCACTTTGTATGAGCAACAGCAACAATATCCACAGTTAAATATCAAAATTGAAATTATTGATATTGATGATGATCCTGCGTTGCGAGAAAAATACAATGTTGATGTTCCTGTTGTAATGTATCAAGGAGAAGTGGCTTTTTATCACTTTTTTGATAAGGACGAATTTGAACGAATTTTGACAACTATGAAGAGTATCTAAAAGACCTTTATAGAAAACTATAGTGATAAAAATTAATGGCTGAAGCAAATCAAAACATACGAAATTTTTCTATCATCGCCCATATCGATCATGGTAAATCAACATTATCGGATCGTTTTATACAATATTGCGATGGTTTGACAGATAGAGAAATGGATACACAAGTGCTTGACTCAATGGATATTGAGCGAGAACGGGGTATTACCATCAAAGCCCAAAGTGTTTCTTTAGATTATAAAGCAAGAGATGGAGAAATTTATCATCTTAACTTTATCGATACCCCTGGTCATGTCGATTTTTCGTATGAAGTATCCCGCTCTTTATCTGCCTGTGAGGGGGCGCTATTAGTTGTTGATGCCTCTCAGGGGGTTGAAGCACAAAGTGTTGCCAACTGCTATACCGCAATAGACCTTAATTTAGAAGTTGTTCCTGTTCTGAATAAGATTGACTTACCCGCTGCCGATGTAGATAGAGTCAGTCAAGAAATTGAAGAAATTATTGGAATTGATGCAACCGATGCAGTGCATGTGAGTGCCAAAACAGGTATCGGTATTGAAGACCTATTAGAGCAGTTAGTCGAACGGATACCTCCCCCAAAAGGTGACCCTGAAGCCCCTTTAAAAGCCCTTATTATTGACTCATGGTTCGATACTTATTTGGGGGTGGTCTCTTTGGTGCGCGTTATGCAGGGGCAAATACGCAAGCATCAAAAAATCAAAACCATGTCAACAAATAATGAATTTCAGGTGGATCGTTTGGGTGTTTATACACCTAAAAGTGAAGATAGAGACACTTTAGAAATCGGTGAAGTAGGCTTTATTATCGCGGGTCTTAAAGACATAACGACAGTGAAAGTGGGTGATACCTTAACCGAAATAAAAAATCCAGCTAAAACGCCATTAACAGGATTTAAGGATGTTCAACCACGGGTATTTTCGGGTATTTTTCCTGTCAATGCAGAAGACTTTGAAAACTTCCGTGAAGCACTGGATAAATTACACTTAAATGATGCCTCATTGCATTATGAGCCTGAAACCTCGCAAGCGTTGGGCTTTGGTTTTCGCTGTGGTTTCCTTGGTATGTTGCACATGGAGATTATTCAAGAGCGTTTAGAGCGTGAATATGATCTCAACCTTATTACCACTGCACCGACGGTAATTTATGAAGTTGTTGAAACGAATGGCAATATCACGATGGTACATAATCCATCGGAGTTACCCGTTGTCAATAAAATAGACGAAATTCGTGAGCCAATTATTCGTGGCACGGTTATGGTTCCTCAAGAATATGTGGGTAATGTGATTGCCTTGTGTATCGAAAAACGTGGCGTGCAAAAACAAATGCAATACTTAGGTAATCAGGTCACACTTAATTATGATCTGCCTTTAAGTGAAGTGGTACTCGACTTTTTTGATCGTCTAAAGTCAGTCAGCCGTGGTTATGCCTCGTTTGATTATGAGCTAGACCGTTTTGACCCTGCGCCATTAGTGAAAGTTGATATTCTTATTAATGGTGAGAAGGTCGATGCACTTTCGATTATTGTCCACAAAGATTTTGCACAAAAACGTGGACGTGATTTAGTCGAAAGAATGCGTGAAATTATCCAGCGTCAAATGTTTGATGTTGCAATACAGGCAGCCATTGGTGGCAACATCATAGCGCGATCAAATGTGAAAGCGTTACGTAAGAACGTAATAGCTAAATGTTATGGGGGGGATGTCTCGCGTAAACGTAAATTATTAGAGAAACAGAAAAAAGGTAAAAAACGTATGAAGCAGGTAGGGAATGTAGAAATACCCCAAGAAGCATTTTTAGCCGTATTAAAAATTGATAAATAAATTTATCTGTGTTTACAGAAAAGGAATAAGAAAGTGGAAATAAATTTTGGCTTAGAGTTCTGGTTAGTAGCAATTACCGCATTATCAGGCTTAATTATTTTGTTATACCGTTTGTTTGCTTCTAAAAAAGTACGTTCATTAAAAAATCCTCCTTTGCTATTGGATTATGCACGTTCATTTTTTCCCGTATTGCTCATTGTTATTATTTTGCGATCTTTCGTTGCCGAGCCATTTCGTATCCCATCAGGGTCGATGATTCCAACACTGCAAATTGGTGACTTTATTCTCGTGCAAAAATATGCCTATGGTGTTCGTCTACCTGTTACGCATACTAAAATATTAGATGTGGCAGACCCACAACGTGGTGATGTTATGGTATTCCGTTACCCTAATGATCCTACTATTAATTATATAAAGCGAGTTATCGGTTTACCGGGTGACCGAATTAGTTGGACAGAAGATAAAAAGTTAATTGTTAATGATAAGCCAGTAGAATATTCCGACCCAAAAAATATTAAAGTTAATACGCCTTATGGCGAAAGACCTGCGCGTATTATTCAAGAAACGCTGCCAAGTAAAGAGGGCGAGGTTAAACACGCAATACAACTATTTGCAGGGCTATCTAAAACAACCGATATTGTTGTTCCAGAAGATAGCTATTTTGTTATGGGTGACAACCGTGATAACAGTAGCGATAGCCGTGTGTGGGGCTTCGTACCAAAAGAAAATATTGTAGGTAAAGCGGTACTTATTTGGATGCACTGGAATTGGTTAGAAAATGGTGATGGCTTTAATGGTTCGCGTATAGGGACCAGTATCAAATAAAGCTATCTCTTAAGTTTAGCTTAACCAAAGTCCTGATATATTAGGACTTTGGTGTCACAACGTAAGAAAAAACGGTGGCAAATATATTATAAAAATAATGAAAGCATCGCTAAACATGAAAAAAAATAGAAAAAATCAACAAGGATTAACCTTTATCTCATGGCTGATAGTCGCCGCTGTAGGTATGCTTATTTTGAGTGCAGCTTTGAAAATTGGACCATCATATATAGAATTTAATTCAGTGCGTTCAATGATGAACAGTATTGCCGCAGAACCAGGTATTAAAACCAAAAGCTCAAAATATGTTTATGGACAAATTAATAAGTATATGAATATAAATGGTCTGTATGCTTTAGAAAAAATATCAGCAAAGAAAAAACCGTTTAAATTGTCTTTAATGAAAAAAGGTAATAATAGAAAACGCTTACGTGTTAATTACGAAGTTAAGATACCATGGCTTGGTAATATATCGTATTTGCTCGATTTCAAGTATGCTGTTATTTTAGGTGAGAAAAACACTTGATTTTAATTAGGATCTGAATCCATGCCTTCAATATGAATTCAGTAGGAACGAGCATAAAATAACTTTGGCTCTCAGTTCTCAAGACTAGGAAGGTCTTATAACGTGTTACAAAAACTTGAAAAACTATTACCAGATGTTCTGCAACAAAGTGATTGCTTTAAGCAAGCATTAACTCATCGTAGTGCCAGTGGCAAGCACAATGAACGTATGGAGTTTCTTGGTGATAGTGTACTAGGTTTTGTTATTACCGATGCACTATACAAGCAAATGCCAAGAGCAACAGAGGGCTACCTAAGTCGTTTACGTGCATCTTTAGTCAACGAAGGGACGCTGGCAGAAATTGCGATAGAAATTTCTCTTGGTGATTATTTGCACCTTGGTGCGGGAGAGCTTAAAAGTGGCGGTTTTCGTCGTAAATCCATTCTTTCTGATACTTTAGAAGCAGTCATTGCAAGTGTATATTTAGAATTAGGTATGGATGCAGCGCGACAATTTACCCTCATGTTATTTGAAACGCGTTTACAAGACTTGCCTTCTGAAGATGAGCTAAAAGACCCAAAAAGTCGTTTGCAAGAATTCTTACAATCTCGTACTTACCCCATCCCAAAATATGAATTGTTATCAACAGCGGGGGATGCCCACAGACAACTATTCACCGCGGAGTGTTATATCAAAGGGCTTAATATACGCACACAAGGTATCTCAACCAGCCGTCGTAAAGCAGAGCAAAAAGCAGCATTGTATGCCTTCGAGCAAGTAATGCAGAGTATTAAATAGCACCCATCAATATTAATATTGTTTTAATTTTTCAAATACGGATATTACTAACAGCAAATGGACAACAATAAAATGACAGAAGATGATAATACAGCTTTGCCAACCACGCGTTGTGGTTATGTTGCTATTGTAGGTCGTCCAAATGTTGGAAAATCAACCTTATTAAATCACTTAGTAGGCTATCGAATTTCGGCGATTGTTAATAAGCCTCAGACCACAAGAACCAATGTTCGTGGTATTGTGACAAAAGATAATTTCCAAGTGATTTTTACCGATACCCCTGGTATTCATCACGACTCTAAAACATTAATGAATAAAACACTGAATATTGCCGCTGTAGCAGCTTTAGACTCAGTGGATGCAGTCGTCATGCTGGTGGAAGCTGTAAAATGGACTGCCGAAGACGATTTAGTCTTGCAACGTTTGGAAAAGATGCAATGCCCTGTTTTTTTACTTATCAATAAAGTAGATCGTATTAGCGAAAAAAATCGTTTGTTCTCTTATATTGACTCGGTAAGATCAAAGCGTGATTTTGTAGAAATAATGCCTATTTCTGCGACCAAAGGTATTAATACCGAAGAGTTGCTACAAAAAATCAAGTCCTTATTACCCTTTTCTGAATATGCATTTGATGAAGACAGCATTACCGACCAAAGCTTACGTTCTATTTGCTCCGAGGTGATACGCGAGCAATTAATGAATCAGCTCCATCAAGAAATACCTTACTCTGTTGCTGTTAATATCGAAAAATTTACAGAAATGCCATACCGTACCGATATTGATGCTACCATCTGGGTAGGTAAAGCACGTCAAAAAGGTATTGTGATTGGTAAAAAAGGGGAGACACTCAAACGTGTTGGTATTGCTGCACGTAAAATTTTAGAAGAACTGCTAGAAACTAAAGTGGTGCTAAAAACCTTCGTTCGTGTAGAAGAAAACTGGCAGAACAACCCTAAAAACTTGAGTGACTTAGGTATCATCACCCGTTAATCGCTCACCTCATGCCTGAATCTTTTGGATACATTCTAAGAAACCGTCCTTTTCGAGAAAATAGCCGTTTATTGGATGTTTTCACCGAAGAAAGTGGACGTATTCCCTGCATAGCGCGTCCTGCAAAAAAACGTGGCAAAGTCATGGCGGGGACGTTAGAGCCATTTCGTTACTTACATTTGCAGTGGGTAGGGCGTGGCGATGTGTTTACCCTAACGCAAGCCGATGAACGAGGTCGTCATAATCTTCCCAATAGTGAACTCTTCACAGGACTTTACTTAAACGAGCTAGTCTATCGTTTGTCCCAGCAACACCAAGCAACTCCCGAGCTATTTCAAGCCTACAAGCAAACCTTACACCGTATGATTGACCCATACACAAACCCGAAAGCCTTAATGCGTTTTGAATTATTTTTATTGGAAACCTTAGGTTACGGCATCAACCTTTATGAAGAAGATAGCAATAGTGACGGTATTATCCCACAGCAACGTTATCGTTATATCCCACAGCATGGCATTATAAAAAATGATCCTGAAATACAGCAAGCCGATGGATTTATCCTCTCAGGAAACTTACTCGTAGCACTACGTGACTTAAACACAATGCACGTGGAAAATTGGCAAGAGTTACGCACATTTCTTGATAAAATAATACTATTATTAGTCGGAAAACCACTTAACTCACGCAAGTTTTTGAAACTATAATCATTGTATAAATGTTATAGTTATCCTTATTAGAATTCTTGAGAAATTAAGGAAACCCCATGAGTTTAGAACTAGGCGTTAATATCGATCACATTGCCACCATCAGACAAGCACGTGGAACAATGTATCCTGATTTATTAGAAGCGATGAAGCTCGTCGAAGATGCAGGTGCACATGCAATAACGATCCACTTGCGTGAAGACCGTCGTCATATCCAAGATGCTGATGTCTATGCCATAAAAAAACACTGTCAGCGTCGTTTAAACCTAGAGCTAGCCGCAACTGATGAGATGGTCGCAATCGCCTGTGATGTTGCTCCTAGTGATGCCTGTGTCGTACCAGAAAAACGTGAAGAGCTAACCACAGAAGGCGGTTTGGATGTTATCGGCTTATTTGATCGTATAAAAAAATCAACACAAACACTGAATAAAGAAGGTATTCGCATTTCTTTATTTATCGAGCCAAGTATTGAACATATAAAACGTGTGCCAGATATTGGTGCGCCTGTTATCGAGTTACATACAGGAACCTATGCAAACGCAACAGGTGATGCTCAAAAACGTGAATTTGAGCGTATTGTTGCGGCAACAGAATATGCTGATGAACAAGGTATTCAAGTCAATGCAGGGCATGGTTTAGATTATAACAACACACAAATAATTGCCGCTATTCCGCAAATCAAAGAACTTAATATTGGTCACTCAATCGTTGCTCGTGCTGTCTTTGTCGGTATAAAACAAGCCACTCAAGAAATGTTGGCACTTTTGGAACAAGCACGCGGATGATAAAAGGAATAGGCACTGACTTAGTGAATGTGGCGCGCATCGAGCGTGTATTAGCGCGCCATCCTAAGACCTTTTCTCAACGTGTTTTGCACCTGAATGAATTAGAGATTTTTGACAGCCATTACGACCCTTGTGCTTATCTTGCCAAGCGTTTTGCAGCGAAAGAAGCGGTTTCTAAAGCTCTTGGAACAGGTATTGCTAAAGGTGTCAGCTTTTGTGAAATTGAAATCAGTAATGATGCTTTTGGACGACCACGGATAGAATTACACGGACAAACTAAAATAATTGCCGAGAGCATGGGGGTGAAAAATTATTTCTTATCCTTATCCGATGAAAAAGAGTACGCCATAGCTTATGTCGTATTAGAAGGTGAAAACTAATGTCACAGCACTATCCAACCATTGAATCCTTTATTGGTAATACTCCCTTAGTGCGTTTGCAACGCTTAGGTGGGGAAACCAGTAATACACTATTAGTTAAATTAGAAGGTAATAATCCCGCAGGTTCTGTAAAAGACCGTCCCGCACTTAGCATGATTCGTCTAGCAGAAGAGCGCGGTACGATTAAAGCAGGTGACACCTTAATCGAAGCGACTAGCGGAAATACAGGCATTGCCCTTGCCATGTCTGCTGCCATTCGTGGCTATAAAATGGTGCTAGTTATGCCTGATAATATGAGCGCAGAGCGTCGTGCCTCGATGAAAGCTTATGGTGCGGAGTTAGTTTTAGTCTCAGAAGAGCAGGGGGGTATGGAGGGCGCACGCGATATAGCACAAAAGATGCATGATGAGGGTAAAGGCTATTTTATGGATCAGTTTTCAAACAATGATAATTACCAAGCCCATATAGATACCACGGGTCCAGAAATTTGGCACGATACCAATGGTGAAGTCACCCATTTTGTCAGCGCAATGGGCACAACAGGAACTATCACAGGAACCAGTATCTTCCTCAAACAGCAAAATAAAGCGGTACAAATTATTGGCGTAGAACCGCTAGGCGATGACGAAAAAATACCAGGAATACGCCGTTGGAGTCCCGACTACGTGCCCTCTATTTTTGCACATGCTATCGTCGATCAAAAAATTGATATGACCCAAGCTGAAGCGGAAGATACTATGCGTCGTTTAGCCACAGAAGAAGGTATATTTTGTGGCGTATCCGCAGGAGGAGCGGTAGCCGCAGCGCTAAAATTATCACAAACTGTAGAAAACGCCACCATAGTAACCATCATTCCAGACCGTGGTGATCGTTATATCTCAACGGGCGTATTTCCAGCTTAATAGCTGATGTTACGCACTTTAGATTTCTATTTGTGCGTTTAAGCACAAATAGCACGATGCGATAGCGAGTGCGAAGCAGTATTTCCCATTCTAACTGCGTCGAGCATTTGCAAGTAAAAATAGATCAGCAGGGCAAGCTGTTTGAGCGTAGCGAGTTTTTGCCCTGCCCATTTTTACTTGTGAAGCGCAGGAGAAAGCGGGTAGCTGGTCGCCTTTTCTTTGGTTCGGATCGACTGGCGACGCAAAAGAAATGAACTCGTAGCCGTTAAGACTCTTTGCAAATGAATAAAAGTTTAGTCGGCTACGAAAACCTTGCAGTGAAAGTGAAAAATCCCCACTGCGTAACATCAATTAATAAGGAAAAAATAATCCTCCTGTGTTTCGTTCCTCAGCACAGGCTACAAAACTAAGAACTTTATGAATAATACATTAGCCTACTCCATTATCACCATTCCAGACTTTGAGACAGGAGCAAAATTACACGATCTACAAAACCTAGATAATAAAGGTGCAGCTAAAGCCCTCTTTCATCTACAAGCACAAAAAACAGGTGATGAATGTCTGCCAAGTTACCTACAGCAAATAGTCGCAATAGCCATCGTGCTAAGTGATGAAAGTGGAAAAATACAAACCACCATCTTAAATGATGATAGCGAAGCCAATAACCTCAATACCTTCTTCGATATAATCCAACAATATCAACCAACCTTAGTCACATGGGATGGCGATAACTTTAGTTCCGAAGTAATAAACTATCGTTGCATCAAACAAGCCGTACAAATAGCACCACATTATGCAGAAAAAGCTAATCACTTTAATCTAAATGAAGCCCTAGTCTCAAGCACCGCTAAAACCTCGATAGATGAGATAGCCACCTTATTAGGTTTACCTTCAGAAGAAAATAAAGACAGCCGTAGCATTTGGGAAAGCTATTTAGCAGAAGATTTTGATAACTTATATCGCTACTGTGAAGGTAACGCCATGAACAGCTATCAAATATACCTACGCTACCAACTCACGCATGGGAAAATTGATGATAAAACCTATGCGGGTTTAATGGGTGAGTGTGTAGATAAAGGATTTTCTGATGAATGAATTTATCGGTTGGTTCACACGTCATTCCTTATTTATAAGGCATCCATAAGATCAATCATAAATTCGGTATCTTCTTGAGTTTGTTCTTCCCAACCAGAAAATCCCATAGAAGAGAGTACACTAGCACCTTTAGGATCATCGCTCATTGCGACCAAGAGATTTTTTATTTTAGCGTGATGTTCTGCCAATCTAGGACTAGCTAATAAAACATGACGAATAATTTGTATTTCACTACTAATAAGTATGTGTTGATAAGGTTTGACAAATCGTTATAAGCATCTTTCAAAAAGAAGCCTATATCAGCTTTATCTTGCAGTAGTTGTTTGGCAACGAGCACATAGCTACTCATTTCTTGAATATTTGTATTTTTAGCATCAAGATCAGCTGGCTCTAACATCATCATACCCATTAAATGCACGTCAGGGTCATCTGTGCTGACAATGTTCAAATTTTCTTGTAGGTCTTCAATATTGCTAATAGGATAATTTTTATTGCAGGCGATAATTGCTTCATCTGCTTTGCTAAGAGGAGCCACTAAAGCAGTGAAACCTTTATCACGAACTAACATGGCAGCATCGTAAGGATTTGCATAAATAAGATCAATTTTATCCTCTGCAATAGCATTACGCTGTTTTGCGAAGCTATTATAAAGTTCTAAATGAATGGGTAGATCAGCTTGTAGTTGCAACCAAGTATTGAAAATATACCAGCCTGCAATATGTTTTGGTGTAAAGTCTGGACTGACGGTTAGCACGTAGGGCATGATGCATCCTCTTCTTTTAACATATCAGCATAGAGAGCAATACATTTATTGACCATTTTCCGAGAGGGCTTGCGACGTACCGAGGTATAACCAATAATTTTATTATTACGAATATTTGGAATAACGGTTGCTTTCACCCAGTAATATAAGCCATCTTTGCGTAGGTTTTTCACATAGCCATGCCATTTCTCACCCTGTTTGATCGTATCCCATAAGTCTTTGAAAGCAGCGGCTGGCATGTCAGGGTGACGTAAAATATAATGATTTTCCCCAATCAGCTCTTCTTCTGTATAGCCTGACATACTAATAAAAGATTGGTTACAGTGGGTTAGTATCCCTGCTGTATCAGTTCGGGATACTATAAGACGTCCATCGGGGTATGGGACTTCTTCATCAACAATATTAACTATTTTTTCACTGCCATCATAATAGTGTAATTTCATGGTGATCTCCCTTTTTTTTATTTGTGATTGTTAAGGGGTGTGCATGAAATAAGTTTGGCAACGTTTATAACGCAGAATCTTTACCTCAGATTGGATGATCTTGTAACTTAGCTGAGCTTTAGTGAAACTTAGAAGCGCAACAGGTACATAGTTATCCAAGCTGGAATAAAAAGGCAAGTTAGAATGTCGACGTTATTTCATGCACATTCCTAAACAGATGAGAAAAATTTAAATAACGATGATGTTTTTATAATCTACTTTAATTTGGCGTAAACATAGCATTTTATAAAAAGCATCTATAGTAACTATAGATAGATGGTATTTTATACATAAAATATAACTGAGAGCTTAATCATACGTGAGATTAATGACATATATTTTGTCTTAGATCAATTTTTTCACCCCTTTTATAGGGTAGATAGTGGCTTAGGACTCCAAACTAAATAACTAGTACTCCAGCAACATTGTATTGATGGGTACAGAGCAATCCAAAGCATTCAAGACAAGGCATGGTTCGAAGCCAATGGTTGTTCCCTTGGCGAGAGCCATAACGCCGTATTGAATGCTTTGGGTTGCTCCCTTCGGGCGAGCCAGA
>QOAQ01000136.1 GCA_003972955.1 Aquificaceae bacterium | reverse complement strand
CGTTATCTAATAACTCGGTTTCAAAGGCTAAACCTGCATCAAATGCGGTATCTTTTAAGGCACGCTGACAAAAACTGTGGATGGTAAAAATAGCCGCTTCATCAAAGTTTAATAACGCACGAGATAAGCGCAAAATAGACTCGATACGCTCATAATTTTCACAAAAATCCGCATACTCACCAACAGTATCTTCATTAATAAACGCCATTAAGGCATCGCTTAAACGTAAGCGAATACGGTCTTTTAATTCTTTTGTTGCCGCGGTGGTGTAAGTGACCACGAGAATTTGATCAACCGATAAAGCAGGTTCAGACTCCAACACAAAACGCAGGTAAAGCAATGAAATAGTGTAGGTTTTACCTGTACCTGCACTGGCTTCGATCAGGTTGATATCTTTAAGGGGAACGGTTTGAGGGTTTAATGATTGCATAGGAGCAACTATACCGCATGATGCAGTCTTATAGTTTGTAACTTTTGTAATTTTCGGGGCAATTTAGTATTTTTCAGAAAAAAGGTATTTACCTTTATCAATTTTTTCTATAATGCCTCAATTAATAAGGGTATTACCCTGTGATTTTACCCCTGCCCCTTTTAATAAGCTTAGGATTTAGGAGAAAAATAATCACAGCTTTACACCATCATCCAATAATATTTAGAAGTTTTTTTTGAGTAAAGGAGTCTATCTTGAATATTATTATTCTAGGAGCAGGACACACGGGGGCATCTGTTGCTAGAAGCCTTTCTAATGAAGGTAATAATGTTGTTGTTATTGATACCAATGCGGGGCATTTACGGCAGTTACAAGAGAGTAGCGATATTGCGATCGTTGTGGGTAGAGGTACTTTTCCTGAAACCTTGAAGCAGGCGAATATACAAGAGGCTGATTTATTAATATCCGTGATGCATCAAGATGAAGACAATATGGTGGCGTGTCATATTGCATGGATATTGTTTAAAACCCCGCGGATTATTGCGCGTATTCGTGATGCCCATTATCTTGCCCATCCTGAATTATTCACTAAAAATAACATCCCCATTGATACCTTAATTAGCCCTGAATCCTTAGTCACCGAGCATATTCAACATATTATTGAGTACCCTGGAACGCAACAATTACATAGTTTTGCACAGGGTATAGTCAAACTGGTTTCGATTGATATTGAAGAAAATTCATCAGCAGATAAATGTAGTATTGAATCATTGCGATCACTTGCCCCACAGTTATTTTGTGTCGCCCTCTTCCAAGAAAAACAAAGAGTAGCGGTTGAACGCTCGACGATTATTAATGCAGGGGATCGTTTATTGTATCTGGTGTCCGAAGATCATTTAGATGAAAGCCTCGCGCTTTTTATGACTGATCAACAACACTATAAACGGATTATCTTAGCAGGAGGCGGACATATCGGAAAACGCCTTGCGAAGGCTTTGCAGGGAAAATTTAACCTTAAAATTATCGAACAAGACAGCCAACGCGCCAATGATCTTGCCGAAGATCTTGAAAAAGTAATGGTACTTTGTGGCGATGCGACCAACCCCGCTTTATTAAAAGAAGAAGGCATTGCCGACAGTGATTTATTTTGTGCCTTAACCTCTAGCGATGAGGTAAATATTCTCTCCAGTATGTTAACGAAAAAATTAGGCGTAAAACGAACCTTATGCTTAGTGAATAAAGTCACCTATGCCGATATGATACCGAGTGACGCCATTGATACGGTTTTTTCTCCTGAGCGTATTACCTCTGCCAGTATTTTGCGCTATGTGCGAGGTGGTGGTATCGTCAATGTCTGCCCTATTCACAGCACTGCATTAGAAGTCTTAGAAATTATCCTTGAAGGCACACCTGAAACTTCACGTATTATTGGCTTGACACCTACCCAAATCGAGCTAGCTGAAGACATCAGCATCAGCGCAATTATTCGAGACAATCAATTATTCAGACCATCCGATGAAATCATGCTACAAGCAAGAGACCGTATCCTACTGCTCACCCCGCAAAATCTAATTGCCCATATTGAAAATCACTTCCAGATCGCTGAATAATCAAACAAAGAGATTCACTTAATGGATTTTCGCCTACTGAGTAAGATTTTTGGACTGTTATTACTGATCTTTAGTCTCAGTATGCTCCCCCCTTTTCTTATCTCACTGCAAGACAGTGCGCGCGATCAAAACGCATTTATTGAAACCTTTAGTTTGGTCTTAATTATCGGTTTTGTATTGTTTTACCCTGTGCGTCATTATGAAAAAGAACTGCGTAACCGTGATAGTTTTGTTGTTGTCACCTTTTTTTGGGTTATTTTCAGCATTCTTGGTGCGATCCCTTTTATGCTTTCTGACTATGTGAGCATGTCTTTTACCAATGCCGTGTTTGAGTCAATGTCAGGCTTTACCACCACGGGCGCAACGGTCATGACACAATTAGATACTCTACCCCAATCGCTGTTATTTTACCGACAAGAATTACAATGGCTCGGAGGCATGGGCATTATCGTGTTAGCAGTAGCTATTTTGCCTGTGCTGGGTATTGGTGGTATGCAGTTGTTTAAAGCCGAAGCACCCGGCCCCAATAAAGATGCCAAATTAACACCCCGTATTATCGAAACGGCAAAAGCACTCTATCTTATCTATGTCGTCATCACACTAATCTGCGCCTTAGTCTACAAAGTGCTGGGAATGAGCTGGTTTGATGCCATCGCGCACAGCTTATCCACTGTCGCTAATGGCGGATTTTCTACCCACGATGCCAGTTTCTCATGGTTTGATAGCCCCAGTTTAGAAATTGCCGCCATTTTCTTTATGAGCCTATCGGGTGTTAATTTTGCCTTACACTACACCGCATGGCGTTCGCGTAATTTAAAAGCATATTGGCAAGATACCGAGTTTAAAACCTATCTTTATATTTTAGTGATTGCCAGTTTATTAATTTCCGTTTTATTAGCCATTCACGATGGCTATAAAATGACCCTAACCGCTTTACACCACGGCTCTTTTCAACTGGTTTCTTTTATGACCACCTCAGGCTTTGGCATTGCCGACTTTAGTAGCTGGCCAAGCTTCGTGCCACTTTTATTAGTGTTAAGTGGCTTTATTGGTGGCTGTGCAGGCTCAACCGCAGGTGGGATTAAAGTCGTTCGCGTAGTACTACTTGCCAAACAAGGCTTACGCGAGATTAAACAATTAGTTCACCCCAATGCCTTACTGCCGATTAAATTAGATAATAAAAAAGTAGACGATCGTGTCACCAATGCCGTTTGGGGATTTTTTGGCTTATATGTTTTTTCATTTACGGTACTGATGTTATTAGTCATAGCAGCGGGCGTTGACCAAGTCACCGCATTTTCAGCAATCGCTGCCTGTATCAATAATGTGGGTCCAGGATTAGGAAAAGTCGCCTCAACTTTTGTCCCTATGAATGACTTTGTTAAGTGGGTAGGAATTTTTGCGATGTTGTTGGGACGGTTGGAAATATTTACAGTATTGGTGTTATTTTCACCTACTTTTTGGCGAGATTAAAAGAGGAATTCATTAAAAATGTTATTTTAAGATAAATGTGTATAGGTGTATTATAATGGTGTATAGAAGCAGGAGGTACTATGCGTACAAATATCGTCTTAAATGACCAGCTAACCACTGAAGCTTTTTTATTAACAGGGCTAAAAACCAAACGCGAATTAATAGACTTTGCACTGAGAGAACTTATTCGCATGAAAAAGCAGGAAACGACACAAGGCTTGTGTACTGCGTTTAAAACACTGCATCAGCTTAAATTAAATAATAATCCTTTTCCTGAGGTAAAACGTCAGAATCGTCCCAACCCTTTTGCAAATGAGCTGTAAATATGTTGTGTGATACCAATATTATTAGCGAGTTAGCGCGTCCGCAACCGAATAAAGGTGTTTGGACATGGGCAAGTCAGCATCAACATATTCATCTCAGTAGCATTACGGTGGATGAGTTATATTTTGGTTTATCATGGCAGCCTAATCCACGTATTCGTTTATGGTTGGACAATTTTCTGCAAGATTACTGCACCGTATTAGCCGTTAGCGATAATATTGCACGCTATGCAGGTGAAAGTCGTGGCAATTTACAAGCACAGGGAAAAATACGCACGCAAGCTGATATGTTAATTGCAGCCACTGCGGTTATTCATGATCTGACATTGGTGACTCGTAATATAAAAGACTTTGAATCTTGTGGTGTTCGATTGCTTAACCCCTTCCTATAGCTACACAAAATGAGCAAACAAGCAATGCGTCTCCCCTTTTTTTTCTTATACTTATTACTGCTATTGCCACTAAACAGCATGGCTGATTTAGTAAAACCTGCCTTAATCGAAATTAATGTTGATGCCAGTGGTGCTATTAATATTGAAGCGCGCGCGAGTATTGAGGCATTGCTAACGGGTATTAATGGGCGTTATAAAAATACCAAAGATGCCCCTAATGCGAGTCAGTATGATGCCTTGCGTAAACTGCAAAGTGAGGCATTAGCCGTACCTTTTGAATCCTTTAAAAAGACCTTTATTGAGCGGGTAAAACTGAGTAATCAAGATGGAAAAGTAATTCCTTTAACAATTACTAAGGTGGAGATTCCTGAGCGGGGTTACGTTAAAGTACCTCGTATTAGTGTGATTACTTTAACGGGCAAGCTTCCACCTAATTCACATGCTTTGCAATGGTATTACCCGCTTTCTTTTGGTGATAATGCCGTGCGTTTGCGCCAGATTGATAAAGAAAAAGGACTCTGGCATTGGTCGGAATGGCAATGGATTCGTAAAGATATTCCTAGTGATGCCTTTTCATTGGATAAAATTGAGATTAAAAAACCGATTTTAACGGTGATTAAAAACTATATCGAACTGGGTTTTGTGCATATTTTCCCGCGTGGTATGGATCATATTCTTTTTATACTGGCATTGTTTTTCTTTAGCACTAAATTAAAACCTCTATTGCTACAAGTCACTATGTTTACTGTGGCACATACGATTACCTTAGGCTTATCGGTGAATGGCATTATTAGCTTACCTGCAAATATCGTCCAACCCTTAATTGCTTTCTCGATTGCCTATGCGGGTTTTGAAAATATTTTTGCAAAAAAACTCCATAACAGTCGTCTGTTATTAGTGTTTGCTTTTGGACTCTTGCACGGTATTGGCTTTGCCAGTGCCTTAGGTGATTTTGGTATGCCCAAAGATGCCTTTTTTACTGCCTTGATTAGTTTTAATATTGGTGTTGAATTAGGACAACTTGGTATTATTTTTATGACCTTTTTTGGGCTATCTCTATGGTTTAAGCAACGCCCTTGGTATAAAACCCGCGTGGTTATCCCCGCCTCTTTATTAATTGGCGTAACAGGTCTGTACTGGACACTTGACCGTTTGCAACTTATTAATGGATAACTCCGCCATGAAACCATCACTTGTTTTTTATTGCTTAGTGCTTTTTTTATTGCCTGATAGCGTCTATGCACACGGTGTTTTTAAAGGTTTAAGTAGTTTTTACAATGGGCTATTACACCCCTTATTTGTCCCTGCTCAAATCATGTTAATTCTGACGCTAGGCTTATTATTAGGTAAGCAAGATGATAAAACACACCGTGCATTTTTTAGCTTTATCGCTGCTGTTATCATTGCTTTATTGATCAATGCTCTATCAACTATTAATACGCTTAATGATCTGCATCGTGAATATTTACTAATTGCGATGACGCTGATTGCTGCGCTTTTTGTGATAATACAACAACGCCTCCCCACCGCGATTACCATTATCATTATGTCGCTTGGTGGTTTTTTTATTGGCTTAGACTCCAGTACCGAACAACTAATTGCTAAAGAGAAATGGAGTTTTCTACTGGGGAATATTGTTGCGGTTTATCTACTAATTTTATACCCCATCACACTTGCTGAAACCTTTAATAAAGCCTTTTGGCAAGAGGTGGCTATTCGTATTTTAGGTTCATGGTTAGCGGCAAGCGCGCTTATGGTTGCGGCGCTGTCATTAGCGTGAGTCTAAAATTATTTCACTAAAATCTAAACAAACTCAAGAAAAATTGCCCCACCAATCGCTCTGGATCGAAGGTGAATAAAAAAGCAATAAACAATCCTGTGTATCCTCCGATCATTAAACCTCTATGTCGTCTGACATTGCCTTTACGGATGGCAAAAATGCCGAAGAATAAACTAACAAGTGATACGACAGATAAAATATGTATCTGGCTTAGTTGCCCTGATGTTTGAATCGCAAAGGAGCCGATGGTAGTCACTAACATGGAAACAGCCCAAATGCGCCCTAGTATTTTATGGCGTTGTGTTCCTTTTTGGGTAAAGACTATAAATCCACCTAATAACAATGCGATTGACGCTGCTATCAGGTGGATTAAAATAGTAAGCTCAGGCATCCCTATCGAGACAGAGCATTTTTATTAAAGTCACGCGTGGTTAAACCTGTGCGGAATTTGTAGTTGCTCCACTGTAATACGGTGCTTTTTCCTGTGAGATGATTTTGCATGCTCATCACACTAGGACGCCAGTATTTACCTAAATATTGCTTAAATCCTGTTGCGGTAAGTGTTTTCATTTTACTGCCTTTGCGGTCATAAAACTCCACTTTTACATTACGATATTCTTTGGTATCGAGCCAGCCAATTTGCTTGCTGTAACCTGAGTATTTGTAAGCAGGTTTACGTTCGATAACATGGCATTTCCACCCCTTGCCACAGGCTTCTTCACGTAGGTATTTGTAGGTGTATTTTTCAACTTCTTGAGAGCCTAAGTCTTCAAAAGCAAATTCACTGCCCATAAAAGGCCCTGATTTATTACGTGAGTTGATACGCTTTACACGTTTTAATGCGGGAAGATAAAGCCATTGGTCATCTGCTTTTAAACCATGCGAAAAGGTTAGCATGGCAGTTCCTTTTACATCGGCAGGGGTATCAAACAAGGATAATGATTTATCACCATCGCCTTTACCTTCTAATATTTTACTACGAATTTTACGGGTACTGGTTTGACCTGCACGATTTTTTAGTGTCATGGTCATGTCGGCGGTGTTATCACCAAAGCCTGTGTCATGTGCATCGGCTTCTTTAGCGATACGCAGACCATGCTCCTCGGGTGTCTCTGCAACCGCGTTGAGTGCAAATAAACTTACCGCTAGGGGTAACGCAACGTTGATCATTATTTTCATCATTTTATTTTCCTTAATTATTTCTATAACAAAATCTAGGAGGCTTCTAATATGTATAACGCCCCCTCTCTTCTTTATTCTTTACTTCCCTGCACTCAACCAGCCATCTAATTTAAGCAATAACGGTGGCAGTAACAAAAAGTCTGCCAGTAAAGCAAAAACGATCACAATAGAGGTTAGTAAACCCATTCCTGCATTTAGTTCAAAAGATGAGGTCGATAACACCATAAAACCTGCAATGAGTGCTAACGATGTCACCCACAGTGCAACACCGACGGTAGAAAAGGCATAACGAATGGCATTCTCAGCACTCAAGCCTTGCTCTCGACGTGCGCGCATGTATTTACTTAAAAAATGAATGGTGTCATCCACCACGATTCCTAAGGTCATTGCCGTAACAACAGACAGTGCTAAACCAATTTCACCATCTATGATTGCCCAAAAACCAAAGGCCATTCCCGCAGGAATAAGGTTAGGAATTAAACTTAATAAGCCATAACGCCAAGAGCCTAGTGCCACAATTAAAATCAATGAAATCAAGACCAAAGCAATCGTCGTTCCTGTCAACATACTTTTTATATTGGTCATACCAATGTGGGCAAACATAATGGTTGGACTTGCACCGACACTTTTAATTTTAGGTGTATTTTTCTCCATCCAATCATTCGCTCTTTTTTCAAAGGCTAAGACTTGTTGGGTTGAGATTGTTTTCAGCGTTACGCTTAAACGGGTGCTTTTTTTATCAATATCCACTTGGTTATTAAGGTCTAAGCCATACGGCAGTGACATTTCATAGAGCAATAGATACTGTGCCGCCAACTCTCTACTATCAGGTAGACGATACCAACTGTCATCATCACCATGCATATTACGATTCAAACGCTTAAACGTATCGCTTAAGGTGTTCACATGAATAACTTCGGGTTGAGTGCGTAACCATTGCGTGAATTGATCAATTTGTACTAATACTTCTGGCTCAGAAATAGCACCTGCCTCCTTGGTATCTAAAGAATAATCAACAAAATAAATACCCGTTAGGTTTTTGACCACAAAATCAGTATCGGTTCTAAATTCGATACGCTCATCAAAGTATTCGACATAAACATCATTCAATACATTCTTTGGAATAAGCACTATTAACAGAATTGACAAAACACTCATACCAATCAGTAAAATTTTATAGTTTTTAATCACCCAATCTGCAAGTGATGTCATTAATTTTAAGCTGATATTTTTGGATGCATCCTTTGGTTTAACACGTGATGGCAATAGAGTTGCCAACGTTGGCAAGAGGATAATTGAGAACAAAAAGGCAGCGGTTACACCTATTGCCGTTATATTACCTAAATCTCTAAATGGAGGCGCATCACTAAAATTCAGTGATAAGAAACCAATGGCTGTTGTTACGGAGGTCAGGAAAACAGGTCCAAAATTAATGCGTAAACTTTCTACCATGGCTGCTTTTTTCTCAATACCGCTCCGCATCTGCTGCATCCATGTTGAGAGTATGTGGACACTGTCGGCAACGGCAAGAGTTAAAATAATAACGGGGGCGGACATAACAGGTGGGGATAATTCCATGCCTAACCAACCTGCAATTCCCATAGCAGTAGTAATCGCAAACAGCACCACCAACATCGTTGCCACAATACCGTTAAAACTGCGTAACAGGAGAAAGACCATTAACAAAATCATAAAGAAGGTTAGTGGTATTAAATGTGACATATCGTATTGCGATGCTTCGGCAAAGGCATTATTCATCATCACAATACCCGTTAGATAAACGTCTAACTCAGGGTAAGTTGCCTTAATATATGCTTTTAAATCGCGTACCGATTTCACAATTTCTGGGGTGATTTTTGTGACATCAGCATCGGGTGGAATTTCAACCGTGATATTCACTGCCGCCATATCTGCTTTTTCTGAGACTAAACGATGGACAAGCAACGGCTCATTAACGGCAATTTTTTTGATACGATCTAGCTCCGCATCTGTCAGGTTCTTACCCTCTTCATAGAGATTTGCCACCGACATATCATCGTCTACTGATTCCGTATGTTGATAGTTTGATAAGGAATCGACGCGCAATGAATACGGTGTTTTCCATGCCCTTTCGGTTATATCTTCTATCGCTGCCAATGTCTCACGTGTAAAAACCTTCCCATTTTTTGGTGCAAGTCCCATCAGCACATTGTCATTTTTGGTATAGGTCTTTTGTAGATTTTCAAAGGCAATAAGCCGTTTATCGGAGGCATCGAAGAAAATTTTATAATCATTATTAAAGTGAAGAAAACGCGCACCACTACTCGCAAGCACAACGCCAACTAGCACTAATAAAATAGCTAACCAACGCCATTTTATGAGTGTTTTTGCATATTGTTCTATCATCTATTTTTTCCTGTATTTTTACGCTTTAGGTTTTAGGTCGAAACATCTCTAAATGCTCGGTTAAACCACGCCCACATTCCATCAACATATCCAAACTTTGGGTGCTTTTAGCAAGCCCCATACAGCCATCTAAGGTCGCGACAAATAAAATAGCTAAACGCCGACCATCAGCATCTTCAATAATATTTCCTACTAACTTAGCTCTCTCAACGGCTGCTTCTAGCTCACGTCGCCAACTATCATAAATAGCGACGGTACGCTGTTGAAAACCTTCATCTAGTGGTGACATTTCTTGCGAAAGGTTGTGCAAAGGACAACCTAGTCGCGCATCTTCTTCTGTCATGCTGTCGCCAGAAAGGGTTAAAATGTCTTGCAGTGTCGTAATCGGGTCGTCCGTTTTTTTCAACGGCTCTAACCACACCTCATTAAAAAAGGTAGCAATCACTTCATCTAATACCGCATAGCCAAGTTCTAATTTATTATCAAAATGATGATAAAGTGCGCCCTTGGTTATGCCTGTATTTTTAAGAATTTTACTCAAGCTCGCAGCCTGAAAACCTACCTTGTGGATTTCATCAAACGCTGATTCTAATAATTTCTGACGTGTCTCTTCACCACGCCCCTTCTCACAGCGACTACACTTCCATAGATGCCACCACGGATCACCTCTAGACTTCTTTTTTTTACACATGATTTAACACTTCCATACCGATCAGTATGGAAAACAATACAGACATACCAATCGGTATGCAACAAAGAATTTTGATTTATTTTCCATGCACGCTCCTTATCCAGTTATCAGACAGCCATCGCAACTTTGCATTTAGTTGATAAAATAATCATTATCCAATTAATAAAAACACCAAGGTAGCCATGAACGTAGGACTTATCATTTTTGCAGGTATTATTATCGCCCCTGTTCTTTGGGGAGTTAGCCTTTACAATCATCTTGTAACGCTAAAAAATAATAGTAAAAAAGCATGGAGTAATATCGATATTTTACTCAAGCAACGTAATAGTGAATTACCAAAGCTTATCCACACCTGCCAACAGCACATGCAATATGAAAAAGAAACCTTAGAAAAGGTGATTAAAGCGCGTAACTTGGTGGAATCGGCGTTAAAATCAAAAGATATTGCTGCGATAAGTAACGCAGGGCAACAGCTTGAAGTCGGTTTAAATGGGCTATTTGCGGTTGCAGAGAATTACCCAGAGCTAAAAGCCAGCGATGCCTTTTTACGTTTACAAACCCGCATCACCACCTTAGAAGAAAGCATCTCCGACCGTCGTGAGTTTTATAACGACACCGCAAACACCTGCAACACCCGCATCGAACAATTTCCCGACAATTTAGTTGCCAGCCTTTTCAATTTTAAAGCCTTCGATTTAATGGAATTTCGTCAAGAAGAAATGAAAGATATTGATATATCAGCAGAATTTGGTGCTAAAGCCCAGTACTAGTACTCCATCAATACAATATTATTGGAGTACTAGCATGTATACACGCATTAAAGGTCATTTGATCTCGTTATCAAGCTCCTTCTTGTACCCTTTGCTTATTATCGCTGTCTTTTTAATGGCTAATGATAATAAAAAGTCCGTATATATCGCCACATTAGCGATACTAAGCCTATTTTTAGCCGTGATATTTTTTCGTCGCTATCGTTTGCTTAGTGACACCTCACCTGCTCAGCTAAAATCTGCCGCACAAGGTTATGTCGAGCTAGAAGGAAAAACCAGTTTATACGATAATGAAGTCGCCAGAGGACATTTAGAACTACCACCAAGCGTATGGCTTCGTAATTTTTATCGCACCTCATCCGCAGGTTTTTTATTGCATGACGACGAAGGACGCTGCACCATCGACCCACGCTATGCTGAAGTTATCGCCCCTCTTAAAAGCTACAATATGCACTATTACTGGGCAATATTCCCTGGCGAAACTATTTATGTTTTAGGGAATTTAGAAACACTCAAACAACACCGTACAGAGTTTGAAAGAAACAACTTAATTAGTCATAAACTCGCAGAATTAAAACGCAACCAATTCCGTTTTTTAGATTACTTCGATAAAAATAACAATGGCAAAATAGACCCCGACGAATTCCAAACCGCCCGAGCCAGCGCAGAACGCATGGTCGATGAAGAATTAGAAATGAGCTACCAAGAACCTGCCACGCATATCATCAGCCAACCAGAAGACGGACGACCTTTTATTATCAGTAGCATTCATCCTGATAAATTATTAAAGCGATATAAAATAGCTTGTATTGGACACTTAGCGATTTGGGCTTATCTTTCGGTGCTTGTGTTTGTTGGTAAATAAAACCTGAATCCGTGAGGCAAATGCGGATATGAGGGATAAGATATTGGTTTCACAGTGAAATTAACAAATCTTAGCTTCACCCATAGGTTAAGCGGGTATTTTTTAAATCACTGTGGAATCAATAGCTTGTTCATCATACCGTAGTTGCCTCACGGATTCAGGTAAAAGTATCAAGTTGTATTTATAAAATACAGCTTGATACTATTTCGTGCTACTTCTGCGACTCCGCCAAATACAACCAAGTATCCACCACTGTATCGGGGTTTAACGATAAGGAGCTAATTTTCTGCTCTAACAACCACTCGGCAAAGTCAGGATAATCGGAAGGGCCTTGTCCGCAGATGCCGATGTATTTTCCTTGTTTATGACAGGCTGTTATTGCCATTTCTAGCATTTTTTTAACCGCTGGATTCCGTTCATCAAATAAATGCGCTATTAAACCTGAGTCTCTGTCTAAGCCTAGTGTTAATTGTGTCATATCGTTTGAGCCGATGGAGAAGCCGTCAAAGTATTCTAGAAATTCTTCGGCTAATACGGCATTGGAGGGGAGTTCGCACATCATCATAATACGCAGTCCATTATCCCCGCGTTTTAAACCATTTTCAGCTAATAGCTCGGTGACTTGTTGTGCTTCTTCTAAAGTGCGACAGAAGGGAATCATGATCTCTACATTGGTCAAGCCCATGTCGTTACGCACACGTTTTATCGCGCGGCATTCTAATTCAAAACATTCACGAAATTCGGTGGATAAGTAGCGGGAAACACCGCGATAACCGATCATAGGGTTTTCTTCGTGTGGTTCGTAGAGATCACCTGCCAGTAAATTCGCGTATTCGTTGGTTTTAAAGTCGGACATCCGCACGATCACTCGTTTAGGTGCAAAAGCTGCCCCTAATGTGCTAATGCCTTCTACTAATTTATCGACATAGAAGCTTACAGGGTCACTATACCCTGCTGTTTTTTTATCGACTTGCTGTTTTATATCATCGGCTAAATCACTGTATCCGAGTAGTGCTTTAGGATGCACACCAATCATATTATTGATGATAAATTCTAGGCGCGCTAAACCTACGCCTTCATTGGGAATTTGTGCAAATGCGAAAGCACGCGATGGATTGCCTACGTTCATCATTACTTTTACGGGTAATTCGGGTAGTGTGCCTGTATCGGTTTTGATATGTTCAAATTCAAGTTCACCTGCGTAAACAATACCTGTATCACCACTCGCACACGATGCCGTCACCATTTGACCTGTGGTTATTTTAGCAGTGGCATTACCACAACCAACAATTGCAGGGACACCTAGTTCGCGTGCGATAATCGCGGCGTGACAGGTGCGCCCGCCTCTGTTGGTGACGATGGCAGAGGCACGTTTCATTATTGGCTCCCAGTCGGGGTCGGTCATATCGGTTACTAAGACATCGCCCTCTTGAATCTCATCCATTTGCTCTATGCTTTTGATGACTTTCGCCACACCTTGCCCAATACGTTGCCCGATGGCGCGACCTTCAACTAAAATCTCACCTTCTTTTTGTAACTGATAACGCTCAACAATATTCCCCGTATTTTGACTCTCCACCGTTTCAGGGCGAGCTTGTACAATATAAAGCTTATTATTGCCACCATCTAACGCCCACTCTATATCCATCGGGCGACCATAGTGTTTTTCGATGGTCATGGCTTGTTTGGCAAGCTCTTCGAGTTGCGCGTCATTAATACAAAATTTATTTCTCCGTGCCTCCTCTACGTCACGCACAATACACGATTTATCATGCCCCGCCGCATCGGAGTACACCATTTCAATGGCTTTTTCACCTAAATGACGCTTTATAACAGCAGGTCGCCCTGCCTCGATATTGGGCTTGTATACATTAAATTCATCGGGGTTGACCGAGCCTTGTACTACAGTTTCACCCAAGCCATACGCCCCTGTTATAAAGATAGCATCACGGAAGCCTGATTCTGTATCTAGCGTAAACATCACCCCACTTGCACCAATATCACTGCGTACCATTTTTTGGATACCTGCGGATAACAGTACTTTACTGTGATCAAAATTTTGATGCACACGGTAAGAAATAGCACGATTATTATACAGAGAGGCAAATACTTCTTTGATTGCCGCGATAATTTCATCCAGCCCGCGCACATTCAGGAAGGTCTCTTGCTGACCTGCAAATGAAGCATCTGGCAAGTCCTCTGCCGTTGCGGAAGAGCGTACAGCAACCGCAAGCTCGCCCCCTGATTCTGCCACCATTTGCTGATACGCGGTGGTCACATCATCCAATAAATCTTGCTGTAAATTTGCCGCCATAATCCATGCGCGAATATCAGCACCTGCTTGTGTCAACGCGGCAATATCATCAACATCTAAGGTTTTAAGCAGGTCGTTAATGCGTTCTATTAAATGATTTTTCTCTAAAAAACCGTGATAGGCATAGGTCGTTGTTGCAAAGCCATTAGGGATAGAAACACCCATTGTCGATAAACGACTAATCATCTCCCCTAATGATGCATTTTTGCCACCCACCTTATTGACATCATCCATACCAAGGTCATTAAACCAAATAATATTTTTACTCATGATTACATCCTGCTATTTGATACGTTTTAAGGTCGTTTAAATTTAAGTAGTCCCGCATTACTCGATAGGGATAATTCCCCATTACTAATGACATAAGCGTATGTGCCTTTTAAAGCACCTAAAAATTTATGTTCCATTTTCATAAAACGAGGCTTACATAACATTCTTGTGCTACCTATTTGATTAAAACGTAAAGAATCGCTGTTTGTAGCTGTTTTATAATTAGAAAAATAGCGATTGCATCCAGCCGAGCCTGTGGCGCGTTTCTTGTGAAAGTTAAGCGTCACGCGTTTTGAAAGCCTTTTACCTAGTGTCCTTCCATTAAAGCTTGTCAGTTGCCACTGTGTACCGACTAAGGACGGCTGAGACCTTACGGCATCACTACCTCCACATGAAACCAAACCGATAGAACTACCGATTAAGATGGCTAAAAATTGTTTGTTTATTTTCATTTTATTTTCTCCTTCGATTAGAAATAACAATAGATATTTACAACGATAGTACATAATTGAGCGAAAAACTTTATTGCATTTATCCGACAATCAGAAAACTTTATACACTGCTGTAAATATCTCTATAAATTGTGTTAAATCATGCATAATTTTCTGTAGATACACTATAAAGAGTTAAGCGCTGTAAAAATAGTTTCAGGAAGTCACAAATTCAGGTCTGAATAATTACAACCAACCGAACACCAAAAAACAAGGGTAAAAAATGTCTTGGGATGATAAGCGACCCATGTCGCCACATTTACAAATCTACAAAATGCCAATTACCGCAAAACTCTCAGTTTTACACCGTGGTACAGGCGCTGTTTTATTTTTAGGCTTATTATTGATGGTGTGGGTGCTTGTGGCTGCGGCGGGTGGCATCGATAGTTGGCAAACCATGCACCGTTTTTTATCGAGCTGGTTGGGGAAATTTGTGTTATTTGGCTTTAGTTTCTCCCTTTATTACCACCTCTGTAATGGTATGCGTCATTTACTCTGGGATATGGGCAAGGGTTTATCACTCGAACAAGTCCACTTCTCCGCGCGCATTGTACTCATTAGCTCCCTTATATTGACGTTACTCACATGGATAATCGCCTAGCATGAACGATTTACGCTCTCCCTTAGCTAAGGTTAAAGGTCTTGGTGTGTCGCCGGATGCCTCGCATCATTTTTGGCTACAACGCCTTACCGCATTAGCACTTATTCCACTGACTCTCTGGTTTTGCTTTAGCATCGCATTATTGCCTGAAGCGAGTTATGCCCATGTCGTTACGTGGCTATCATCCCCTTTTAATGCAGTGATGATGATACTTATCGTCATTATTTCCTTCCAACACGCGCATTTAGGGTTACAAGTGATTATTGAAGATTACATTGCCGATTATCGCTACCGCTTAGGCACTATCTTAACGGTAAAATTTATCAGTTATTTTATGATGGCATTAGGCGTATATTCCATTCTAAAAATATCCTTTGGGGGCGTATAACATGGAAATAAACGGCTACAACATTATAGAACACCAATACGATGTGGTGATTGTCGGCGCAGGTGGTGCAGGTTTACGTGCCACCTTAGGCATGGCAGCGGCAGGGCTTAGCACCGCCTGTATCACTAAAGTTTTCCCTACGCGCAGTCATACCGTTGCCGCACAAGGTGGCATGTCGGCTGCTCTGGGCAATATGGGCGAAGATAGCTGGCAATGGCATATGTACGATACCGTCAAAGGCTCTGACTGGTTAGGTGACCAAGATGCAATTGAATATATGTGCCGTGAAGCAGCGCCTGCGGTTATCGAATTAGAACATTTTGGTGTGCCCTTTTCGCGCACCGCCGATGGCAAAATTTATCAGCGTCCCTTTGGTGGCATGACAACACATAATGGCGAAGGCGTTGCTCAACGTACCTGCGCCGCCGCTGACCGCACAGGTCATGCCATTTTACATACACTGTATCAGCAATCGCTCAAACACAAAGCCGAATTCTTTATTGAATACTTCGCTACCGACTTAATTATGGAAGATGGTGTTTGCAAGGGCATAATGGCATGGGATTTAAGCTCGGGCGAGCTACACTGTTTTCGTGGTCATCAAGTGGTGTTAGCCACAGGCGGTAGTGGGCGTGTTTTCTTCTCGGCAACCTCTGCCCACACCTGCACAGGCGATGGCAGTGCGATGGTGTTACGTGCGGGACTGCCACTGCAAGATATGGAATTTGTACAATTTCATCCTACTGGTGTTTATGGCGCGGGAGTACTCATTACCGAAGGCGTGCGGGGCGAAGGGGGGTATCTCACCAATTCCACAGGGGAGCGTTTTATGGAACGCTATGCCCCCAATGCCAAAGATTTAGCCTCGCGTGACGTGGTATCGCGCGCCATGACGATGGAAATAAATGCAGGGCGTGGTGTAGGTGAAGACAAGGATCATATCTACCTAAATTTACAGCATCTTGGTATTGATATTATTAACGAACGCCTCCCTGGCATTGCCGAAAGTGCGCGTATTTTTGCAGGAGTCGATGTCACCAAAGACCCTATCCCCGTACTACCGACTGTACATTACAATATGGGTGGCATTCCCACCAATCATCATGGCGAAGTGGTCACGCTCGATGGAGATAATCCTGATGCGACCGTTTCAGGTTTAATGGCAATCGGTGAAGCAGCTTGTGTCTCGGTACATGGCGCGAATCGTCTAGGATCAAACTCTTTATTAGATATTATCGTGTTTGGACGTGCCGCCGCCATACGTGCCGCTGAATTAATCACCCCCAACACACCACATCTGCCACTACAACAAGGCACATTTGAACAGCTATTAAACCGCTTTGATAAAACCCGCAATGCCTCTGGTAAACACAGCACTGCCAGTATCCGCGAAAAAATGCAACGCACTATGCAACAATATGCCGCCGTCTTCCGTACTGGCGAGACCCTGCAACAAGGAGCAGAAAAAATGCAGGAGATTTTTGCCAGCTTTGAGCAAGTCGGCATTACTGACCGAAGTATGCAGTGGAATACCGACCTCCTTGAAACCTTAGAGCTAGAGAATTTATTAGCCCAAGCACAAACTATTATCCAAGGTGCATTACAACGCGAAGAAAGCCGAGGTGGACACGCCCGCGAAGACTTCCCCGACCGCGATGATGAAAACTGGATGAAACATACCCTCGCATGGGTCAATCAAAAAGGTAAGGTACGTTTTGATGCGCGTCCTGTACATATGTACACCTTAACGGATGATTGCGACGTTATCCCTCCTAAAAAACGCGTTTACTGAGTTAATATCATGGCTGAATTTAAACTACCCGCAAACTCCATCGTTGGTAAAGGCAAACACTTTAGCGCCCCCGCAGGTGCAAAAAATATCAAGACATTTATTATCTACCGCTACAATCCTGAGACCGATAAACACCCCTCAACCGACCGTTATGAAATCGATATGGATAACTGTGGGCCAATGGTGTTAGATGCCTTACTAAAAATAAAAAATGAGATCGATGCCAGCGTGGCATTTCGTCGCTCATGTCGTGAAGGAATCTGTGGCTCTTGCTCAATGAATATCGACGGTGGCAATACCCTAGCGTGTACTAAACCCATTGCCGAAATTGAAGGCGATGTCTCCATTTATCCGCTACCACATCAACCCGTCGTTAAAGATTTAGTTTCCGATTTAAGCAACTTTTACGCGCAACACGCCTCCGTAGAACCGTGGATGAAAACTACAGCCCCCGTATCACCTGATAAAGAACGCCTCCAATCTAAACAAGACCGCGACAAACTCGACGGATTATACGAATGTATACTCTGCGCCTGTTGCTCCACAAGCTGCCCCAGTTACTGGTGGAATAGCGACCGCTACCTAGGCCCCGCCGCCCTACTCAACGCCTACCGTTGGATAAACGACTCCCGCGACGAAGCCACTGGAGAACGCCTTGATGAATTAGAAGACCCGTTTAAACTGTACCGTTGTCATACCATAATGAACTGCACAGAAGCCTGTCCAAAAGGCTTAAACCCTGCAAAATCCATTGCTGAAATAAAGCGTTTAATGATAAAACGAAAAATGTAGCACTTATTATCTGAGTCCTTATCTTTAAACCACGGAATACACTGAAGGCTTGCTCATTGGACAATGGATGTTTTAATCGCGTAGAAGCACTAATGTAGCCTGTGTTGAGTGAGCGAAACACAGGTTTTTGCTAAATACGAAGCCTTGCTCTAAGAAACATCAATATAGGAAATTGATATAATATTTATTATGTATATCCCCACGTCTTTTAATGTAAGCGATCAAAAAGAGCTTTTTGCTTTTATCAAAGCCAATGCGTTCGGGCAACTTATCTCATCCATTGATAATCGCCCCTTTGTTTCTCATATCCCCTTTCTTCTCGATGACGATAAAAAAACTGTGAGCTGCCACCTAGCAAAAAGAAATCCTCAATGGAAAAATATTGAAAATCAAGAATTACTCATCACCTTCCAAGGAGCGCATGATTATGTATCCCCCTCATGGTACAGCAGTGCAGGCGTACCCACATGGAATTACCAAGCAGTGCATATTTACGGTAAAGCTACACTCATCACCGAAAACAAAGCACTCGCTAAACTTGTTGAAGCACTGAGTAATACCTATGAAGCCTCCATGCAAAAACCTTGGCAACCTGAATATAAAGAAGCAATGTTGAAAGCCATTATTGGGATTGAGATAGAAATAACTGAAATTCAAGGAAAGTATAAATTAAGCCAAAACCGCCCTAAAGCCGACCGCCTGCACGTCATCGAAGAAAGTATAAAAAGAAACTCTATAGAGCTAGCACAAGCAATGAAAGATACTTTATAGGCAACGCCATGAGCAAATTATCACACTTAAAATGGCAATGCCGACGCGGAGTAAAAGAACTAGACCTTGTACTTAGCACATACCTACAACAACATTACACCAACGCAAGCGATAAGGAACAGTTAGCTTTTAGAGACTTACTGCAATATGAAGACCCGCTTTTATTTGATTTATTACTCGGAAATGTAAATTTAGAAGATAAAAATCAAATACTTCTTATTGAAAAATTACAGAGGTTATTACGAAACTAATGCGTTGATGAGATTATCTAATAATGATATTTATTCATTCCCACGCAGAGCCTAGAAACTAGAAATAAAGGTATATTAAAAATGCCATATTGTAATAAATGCTATAAATATCATCACAATATAATTTCCAAGGATTGCAGTATTTGCCAAAAACTAGCATTTGAGGAGACAATTTTATGCTCTCTTTTACAAACTACTGAAAATGATAGTGAAATTGATTGTTTTTCATACAGACCTAATTTATCTATTATCGATAGTGCTCATAATGAAAAATTTGATACTGTTTTACGGGATGAGAAAGGTAATAATGAAGATGACAAATGGAGCGATAACAACTTCCAATTATCCAATAAACATAAATGGCTAAAAGCCTTGGCACTGCAAAAATTATCATCCAACCCTGATCAAATAATTACTGACTTGAACTTTCATATCTGCTTAATCACCAAAGCTAGAGAGCCACTTTTTGTAGATACAGATATTGATCTGTCTTCAATGTTTTCTGGATCTGGTGCTCTATTTGATGGTCATCTGGAAGTCTTGGCTTATGGTAAAGACCATATTCATCTCTATGCCACGACATCACCCGACTACTCACTTGATGATGTTGTAAATAAGACTCTTTCATTTGCAATGCCAAAAATCAAAGAAGCATATCCTAGTTTTTTTAACAAAAACGATACATTGTTTGAAACGGTTTATTTTGCTGAGACTATTGGCTAACGAGATAAATTTTCTCGCTTCCATGCTCTAATAAGGTAGCGGAGTATCAAACCTTTCGTGTATTCAGTGTGTTCCGTGGTTTAAAACCACAGACAACACAGGCAAATAATATATGGTAACCGTTCCTTAGAAGCTAGAAATAACACCAAGTAAAAATTACAACAGTGATTCATCTCCTAAACTGGAGAGTGTCTCAATATTGCAAACAGGAAGATCGGATGTATTAACAATAGGAGAGATTTCTTTCGTATTCGCAAAGACAACAAATACAGATGCCGATACTAATAAAAGAAGTCCATAAAAAATATTTTTTACTATGTGTGATGTTTTTAATTTTTTCATAACGCCCTCTTAAACCTTAGCTAAACTATTAATTGATATTTCATTGTTTTGCATTGCAAACGTTAAATTATCAATATCTGCTAATAATTCATTTTCAGATGTTACATCCGATGCCATCATGCCTAAAATACGCTCATTATCAATGTAGCGCATTCCGTAACATCCTTTATCACCACTAATAATAATTGTTCCTATTTCCCCAAGGTCGAGATCTTCTCTTAAGCCTTTACTAAGACCTGATAGTGCGGCTGTTAATGCGGCAACTTCATTTTCTTTTTGTATATTAAATGTATTTTCAATAGGTAGCCCATCTATTGTTGAAACTATGTAATTTTTCATTTTATTTCCCCTTTGATTGTTCAAAAAATAAGCATCTAGATCGAAGCGGGGTGCATAGTACTCTACAAAATATATACCGTCTATCATTTTTTGGGATTTTTTTCCCTTTTTTTTGTTTTGATAAAGAAGAGCAGGGTATTACATTTCCCAGCCACATGAAGACTGGCTAAACAATAGTAAACTATCCGCCCCCTTCGACAAGCTCAGGGAGCTAGTTCTTTGAGCTTGTCGAAGGGTGCGGATATATCAACTGAGTTTTAATCCTGAGTCCTAAAGTCTGCAATATCAATTACATAACTTCTCTAACAACGGGGTATAAATGCTCTGTTTCATCAATAATTCTTTTCCATATCAATTCAAACATATCATTGGTATCACTTAAAAATTTATCATGATTTTTAATTCGTAATGTGTTTTTTCGACTCCAGCGTTTTAAGTATTGACCTAAGACACGTTTAATTTCACTTGAACCTGTCATAAATTGATCCGCCACTTTTTTTACGGAAGCATCACTATGCGTCAACATAGGCTGGTAGATATTTTCATCCTCTACTCGTAAATGCTCCTTTACTAAATCAATATAAGAAAAAAACATATCACAGGCTACTTGAGTATCACACAGCTCTCTATTTTTTAGCAGTGTTTCAAGTACATTGGATAATTCGGCTATTTGATGATTCTGTTCTTGCAATGTATCTATGACTATCACGGGCTTTTCCTATCTAACTTTAAATGATTATTTTTAATACAAGTTAAAGTTTATACCGTTCAGTGCTCTATTTCGTTAACCTATGACAAGGAAAAAAGGCAAGGTAGCTGGAGATAAATCAACAGATAAAAATAAAACTATAGTCTTTCATATATTAAATTTCCATTCCCTTCGACTCCGCTCAGGGAGCTAGTACCCTGAGCGGAGTCGAAGGGAAATTATTTAAGTGAATGTCTATAATCAAGCAAAACGATACATTGCGCCCTCTGATATTATCAAAAATACCCCTACAGCAATAAATAACAGACTCACTACAAATGCTGAGACAAATATTTGCTTTTGACTAAAGCGTTGTTTATTTCTAAAGGGCTTCTCCACAAAGCGCCAACTTAAATACGCTAAAAATAATGCGCCTATACTTAATGCAGACATAATCAAACGATTTGGTTCATCCATATAATAAGCGCGCGCAAAGACAAATAAGGGTTGATGCCATAAATAGGCGCTATAAGAAATCAGCCCTATCGCAACGAATGGTTTTAAGGAAAGTAGTTTATTAACGAGGGTATTTGTCGTTGCAAAGAGAATAACAAGTGCTGTACCAACGGTTGGAATTAGTGCATAAACACTTGGAAAAGGGAGGCTTTTATCTAAAAAAAAGAGTGATGAGACAATCATAGCAAGCCCGATAAAACTAACTATTTCATTAAATTGGCCATGAGGCTGTTCCTTATAAAAAAGATAAAATGCCACGAACGCGCCTATCATCAACTCCCATGCTCGTGTAAAAATTAAATAGAAGTTAGCTTCAGGATAATAACGCCACCCCCATTCAGTAAGACCTAAACTTACTAATGCCACAACAGCGATCACTGCCAATAAAATACGTCGCCCTGCTTTCCAAAAGATGGCTAAAAATAAGGGAAAGAAAATATAAAACTGTTCTTCAACCGCCAAACTCCATGTATGTAATAAAGGAATAAGGTCGGTGCTTGCAGTAAAATAGTCTGTTTCTTGCCAAAATAAAATATTTGAGACAAAAGCAATGACGGCTATCAAGCTTCTTGCAAATGCTTCTAACTCTTCTGGCAACAACCACAGCCACGCAAACGGTAAGCAAAAAAGTAACACTAAGAATAAAGCAGGTAGGATTCTACGGGCGCGCCGTTCATAGAAATTACGAATAGAAAAGCTACCACTTTGCAACTCCCCTAGTAAAATAGAGGTAATCAAATAACCGCTGATAACAAAAAAAACATCAACACCAACATAGCCCCCCGAGACCCATTCAAAACCAGCATGAAAAAGGACAACGGGGATAACCGCTAGTGCGCGTAAACCATCAATTTCTTTTCTATAAATCACGGTGTAAGACTAGACTAAATTTAGTATTTACGCTGATAAATTTTTAAGTCATCACTTTAACTATTATAAGCCCTGTTGCTGCCAACACATTCTCTTGTAAAGTCTATATTTTATGCTCCAACAAACGGTAACGCACGGTTGCCATGCCGACATCTTTTTTACCACTCAGATAAATACCTGCTTTATAGTAGTTTATTGTGCCTCTCCATTGGGATAGCGATTGGGTAGTGCGGAGTCGTTTATTTAACCAAATTTGCATACGGTTATTTCTAACACTGATACTCACGCGGGTGAAGCGGTTGTTAGGGCGTTTTCCTAAATCAATATAATGTATTTTTTTATGATAAGGACTTGGACGGACAATAGCCCAGAGATGATCTTTTAGACTTTTATGTTTTCTTAACCAAACAATACGCAAGAGTGGAAAGCTTGGTTTTTTGGCATGAATTTGTAGGATAGTAATTTGCTCAATGCTACGAGGTTTATCTAAAGCAAATTCAGATTTTAATAGTTTGGCTCTTTTAGAGCTAACTAACCAACCACCAGGTCCAAAGCGTAACTCGGAGCGTACAATACGTTTTTCATATCGTTTTCTTGCTTTAAAGGTCATATAACGACCTTTGCTTAGATAAAAGTTAGCACTTGCCCAGCCTTTGAATGCACCAAAGTTTCTTTGTTCTTTACTAGGAAATTGAAGCTTTGCTTTTTTTAGTACATGACGAAAAACAGGGATATTATAGGGGGCTTCGTATGCCTGTAGACTATTTGAAAGCAGACAAGCGATAGTGAGGCTGATAATAGCTAAAAGTGATCGTTTATGCTTTTTTGCAATGGTTCTTTTCATTGATCCTCCAAGAATATCCTACAAACCTAGTGGAAAATATGACAAAAGTGATGATCAGTAGTGATGAACGGCATAAACTCTATGATTGTAGGAGTTTGTCTAGTGCCTTGTTACATATAGTCTTTCACATATCAAATTTCCATTCCCTAAACAAACTTTGTCCTAATTAGCTATATTTCCTGAGCACGAGAATTCTCTGTTCCTGAGGAATTGGGTATTGCTTTATCTAGCTCTTGCTTTAATTCTTTTGCGCTCTCTTCAAGGTTTTTTCCTAGCTCATCCATTGACTTTGCGAAGGATTTATCTAACTCATTGACACCTTTTTGGAGCATATTGTTTAGCTGGTCAAAGACATTGTTTACGGTTTGCTTTACCACTGAGCCTAATGAATTCTTCACATCAACACGCCAGCCTTGTTCTGTTTTTACGAGTACTGTTTTGCCGGGTATACGTACGCTTTGTTGACCTTCTGCTTTTGTATACAAGGTTACTGCTATCTCTGCATTTTTTTCGCCGATCATTTTCTCACCTAGATCAAAACGTTCGGGATGGGTTTTGTTGGTATTGAGGTATTTTAAATATTCGACGGTATCCCACGTAGCAAAGGATTTAGCTTTTTCCATATCTTTTGCTATCACTGCCTGCCAAAAATTACTGGCAACTGCTTCTGGCGAATCTGCGCGGCTACCACAACCGAACAAAGAAAAGATCAGTAAAAAGAAGGGGAGGATTAGATGTTTTTTCATAGTATTGTGCCCTGTAAATGTAAATTTTCCTTAGAAAACCCATCAATTTTAGTGTTCGTTATTTGATTTTTTAAGGAGTGATTAAACTCACTATGGGGCTGACTGACACGTGTTTCAACTTTTAGATAATTGGGTGCGTAGCCTGTATACACCATCTGTCCATTATTATCTTCTTTAGCCTGCTCCCATAACACATCAAGCAATAAGCCCTGTTGTTGCGCTAACATGTCTTGCTTCATGCTATCTGCTAGTGCATGTAGTTCCCTACTACGTTGCTTTTTTATCTCATTTTCGATGGGACTGGCTAAACGGGCTGCTTTAGTCCCTTCACGCGGAGAATATGAGAAAATATGTAAATGACCAAAACCAATAGACTCCACATATTCCATTGTTTGTTGCCACTCATCGTCGGTCTCCCCTGGAAAGCCGACGATAATATCGGAGGTGACATTGAAGTGAGGGATAGCGCGGCGCGCTTGCTCAACTAAGTCTTTAAACTCCGTTGTTTTACAGCGACGAGACATACGTCTTAATACAGAGTCTGCCCCACTTTGCAGGGGCAAGTGCATATGTGGCATAAGACGTGAATTTTCAAATAAGCTAAAAAACTTATCGGGTAAATCCCAAGGTTCTACCGAGGCAAAACGTACACGAGGAATATCTGTTTCATCTAAAATTATTTTTACGAGATCGTAAAGAGAGCTATCAATATCGCTACCATAGCCTCCCACATGCACGCCTGTTAAGACAATTTCTTTGATACCCTCTTCTACCAAAGCATTTACTTCATCAATAATGTCCGCAAGGCTACGGCTACGTTCATCCCCTCTTGCAATGGTCACAATGCAAAACGTACAACGATAACGACACCCATCTTGAATTTTTATAAACGCACGTTGACGGCTACGCACAAATAAGGAGCTTTCACCCGGCTCCATGGCGACTAATGGCATGGTATTGGCAGAAAAGGCATCCATGACATGCTGTGGTAAATTGTCTTTTTCTTGATTCGGTACGACTAAATCAACGCCTATTCGCTCTGCCACATGGTCACTATCAAGCGTCGCATAGCAACCACTCACCACTAATTTGGATTGAGGATTTTCACGGTGCAGGCGATTCATTAATTTGCGTGATTTTTTAGTCGCATCGGTCGTCACGGCACAGGTATTAACGACCACAACATCGGCGGTACTTGGCTCGGCGACCACATCATGCCCTGATGCACGAAAAGAGCGCGACCATTGCTCTAACTCTGCTTCGTTTAAACGACAGCCTAATGCTTTTAAATGTACTTTCATAAATTACAACTTCTTTGATTGTTCAGACATCAATGCTGAACGACAGCACGACCATTGCGTAATAAAATCTTAATTTTATCACCTACTTTGAAATGCCCACCTAATGGCTGTGTCACAGAAACATATCCACCCTTATTTTTCTTGATGACAATCTCTAGCTTTTTAGTCGGTTTCCTTAACGCACGGATAATATTTCCTGCATTAATCGAACCGTATATTCCAGAGTGTCCACCACTACCAACACTTACGCCAATACTACCGCTATCAGCCAAACTTGCATCATTAGTTTGGATGATTTTCTTTAACTGAACTATTGTCCCTAACTCTACTTTGCTGATACTGCCCATCGGCATAACTGATTTTGTCGCTTGTGAAGTACTCGTTGGAGTGTCTTTAAGCGTATTAGATGAACATGCAACTAAAGAGAAAAAAAGGAATGAAAGACACAATAAATTAGATGAATTCATAAGGATACCTGAGTCATTATATTTGGCTATTAATTTAAAATGGAACAGCTCGTTGTAGCCTGTGTTGAGGTACGAAACACGGGTTTAGAGACAGAGCACCGCGCCGAGTATCCCTGTGTTTCGTTCCTCAGCACAGGCTACATAAATAAGATTATATTTTATGGAGGCAGTCCAAATAAGCACCTTCATCTGGCACAGTTTGATTGCGTTGGGCTGTCCAAATTGCTTCACCAAGACATTCCATCATCTTATGTTCGGCATTATGCTCGCCGTATTTGACCACTAAGGCTTGATAGAGTTCTGCAATACCTGCGGGACGGTTTGTTGTTATTTGCTCATGTAGACCTAAGTGCATTCCCATGTGTAAAAAAGGGTTACTCTCGCCCTGCTCTGGTAAAAAATCGGCTTGCACTGAAACTTCAGGGTTTTCTATCATTTGATGATATTCAGGGTGCAATTTAATCACACTGACAATTTGTTGTTCTAACTCTGATAATAATTGTTGTGTCGTAAATTTTTTCCAGCTATCGCAATAAAGCTGACGCATTGCGTCTCTATCATTATTAAACATCGCCCTATTCCGTTTTTTCTTTAAAGTCACATAAATCAGAGATCAAACACGCGCCGCATTTTGGCTTGCGTGCCACACAAATATAACGTCCATGCAAAATAAGCCAGTGATGTGCGTCTACCATAAACTCTTTGGGTATATGTCGCAGGAGTTTCTTTTCAACCTCCAGCACATTTTTTCCCTTTGCTATGCCTGTGCGATTACTAATACGAAAAATATGTGTATCGACTGCCATAGTAGGGTGACCAAAGGCGGTATTTAGTACCACATTGGCTGTTTTTCTACCCACACCATGCAAGGCTTCCAGTGCCGCACGATTATCGGGGACTTGGGAGTTGTGTTTTTCTATCAATATCTGACAGGTTTTAATGATATTTTTGCCTTTGCTATTATACAAGCCAATGGTTTTTATATATTCCTTTAAACCGTCTTCACCTAAGGCAAGAATCGCTTCGGGTGTATTAGCAACGGGGAATAATTTATCCGTTGCTTTATTTACCCCTTTATCGGTTGATTGTGCTGATAGTATCACCGCAATTAATAATTCAAAGGGAGAACTATAGTTTAGCTCGGTCGTTGGATGCCGATTATCTTCACGCCAACGCCTAAAAATTTCATAGCGTTTCTCTTTATTCACGATATATTTTCTACTGCAACAGGAATCACTGAAACTGAGGATTTCTTTCTCTTTTCTAGCCAGCCGTCGAGAAGATTTTTTAGTGCGATCAAAAAGCCTAGCCCTATAAATGCGCCGGGGGGTAGCACGGCTAAGAGGAAGCCCTTGTAATCATCAATCACTTGTACTGTTAAGAATTCTGCACCATCGCCAAACATAACCGCCGCATTTTCAAATAATGTGCCATGACCGATAAGTTCGCGCATTGCGCCTAATACTATTAACACTAACATAAAACCTAGCCCCATCATCATGCCATCAACTATCGCAGGTAACATCGCGTTCCGTGAGGCATAGGCTTCTGCTCTGCCGATAATGGAGCAGTTAGTCACGATTAAGGGGATAAAAATACCTAAAACTAAATGTAGATGAGGCAACCATGCGCTCATTAATAGGTCGATAACGGTTACGTTTGAGGCAATCACCAGCACATAAAATGGGATACGAATTTCTTTGCGTACCCAGTGACGACTAAAGGAAATCGACGCATTGGAAATAACGAGGGTAAATAATGTCGCCAGCCCTAAGCCAATACTGTTGACGACATTTCCTGTCACCGCTAATAAAGGACACAGCCCCAATAACTGTACTAAACCGGGGTTGTTATGCCATAAGCCATCCATTATTAGTTGTTGATAATTGACCTTTGGCGATTTTTCGATGATGTCGTCACTCATATTATTGCGCCTCGCTTGTCTTTGGTGGGGTTGGAGCTTCTAAAAAGAGCTGTTGCAGGTGTGTATTTGCATACATTAAAACATGCTCAACCAATCCCACAACCGCTCGCGGGGTTATTGTTGCTCCTGTAAATTGGTCAAACTCGCCTCCGTCACGTTTAACAGCCCAAGAGGGTACGTCTGGAGTGGTCAAAAATTTACCCTTAAAGCCAAGTATCCAATCACTCTTTTTGACCTCAATTTTATCCCCTAAACCGGGTGTTTCTTGATGCTCGATAACACGCACACCCGTTAAGTGCTTGTCTTTATAATTGACTCCCACCAATAAAGTAATACCACCGCTATAACCTTCTAAGGTGGTGACTCTGAAAATAGCAGCAACAGGCTCTCCTGATTTACTGCGTGCTAAATACACGGTTGAGTCATAGGGAAGGTCTAATTCTTCGGCAGATATAATACGATTATCATCATTCAAATCATTGCTATAACGTGAAATATCCAGCACTTCATTCCACTTATGTTGTAGCAATAGGCGTTTATTTTCAATAATTTTATCTTTGGTTAACACATGAGAGACAGAAACAAACAATACGCCTACAAATGCAAAAAAAGCCAATAAAAAGCCTGATTTTTTCATGGCAGTGACATGTTTTTTCATTGTTTCCGTCCTGATGTTTCACCAAACACACGTGGGCGAGTAAAATAATCAATCATCGGTACAGACATATTCATAATAAGCACAGAGAATGCTATTGCATCGGGATAATTACCCCATGTTCTGATGATATAGATGATTAAACCGATACTCGCCCCATAAATTAACTGCCCTCGCGGCGTAGTACAGGCAGAGACAGGGTCGGTTGCAATAAAAAATGCTCCTAGCATGGTTGCGCCACTGAATAGATGAAATAATGGTGATTGATGCACATCAGGTTCTATCCAGCCGACCACAAACGCCATTGTTGCGAGTACGAACAATAAGGCGGTGGGAATACGCCAATTAATAATGCCTTTAAAGAGTAGCCATAAACCGCCTAATAAAAATGCACTACTCACCCACTCCCATGCTTTGCCCGAAATGAAACCATAATCCCTTGTCTGTAAGACCTCTGAGAAATACACACCTCTGCGTAATTCAGTTTTTACGTCATCGAGTGGCGTTGCCATTGTCATGGCATCCCATTGTTGCGTGTTAAATACGTCTGTTACACCATTAAATACAACGGTAAGAGACTCTAATAAGCTGGGCAAATGACCATCGCTAAATTGTGGGCGCATCCACTGCCCCATTTCTAAAGGAAAGGACACGATTAAAACAGCAAAGCCTACCATTGCAGGATTAAAGGGGTTGTAACCTAAACCACCGTATAACTGTTTAGCAATGACGATCGCAAAGAATAAACCGATCACGATAATCCACCACGAAACGAGGGGGGGCAAGGTTAAGGCAAATAAAGTGGCGGTTACTATCGCACTGTAATCAGAGAGAAAGACCTTAAGCGGACGTTTTCTTAACCACAGTGATGCCGCCTCGAAACTGAGTGCTATCATGATCGAAAAGACGATATTGATGAGTACGCCCCAGCCATAAAAATATGTCATAACGGCAATACCAGGCACTAAGGCATAAAGTACTTGGCGCATGACACTGGCAACATTTGACATACCACCCAATGGCGATTTATCTGTTTTAAATTGCATATTGCTTATGCCTCTGACTCATTTTTAATATCCTTTGCATTAGCCTTGGCGGCCTCTGCTTCTCTTGCTACTTTTTTTGCTTTAGCTCTAGCCATTGCGGCTTGAATCGCATCTTTTTTTGCTTTACCCGCCGTCGCACCTGCTTTCTTTTTCTGTAACGCTTCTTTATGTTTACGACGCTTTTCATCACGCTCTTGTTTTTCGCGTATTTTTCTAAACTCTAGAAATTCATGCCGCTTTCTTGCTAAGTCGGATTTTGCTAATGCTTCTTCTTGAGCGCGTATTTCGGATTTCGCAAAACGGAAGTAACTCACTAAAGGAATATGACTAGGACAAACAAAGTCACAACAACCACATTCAATACAGCTATTGAGCTTATGTTCTGTCACCTTTTCAAAGTCTTTTGCTTGTGTGTGCCAAAAGAGTTGTTGGGGTAATAAATCTGCAGGACACGCCTCCATGCACTTGCCACAACGAATACACGGCATTTGGGCTTGCGAGGAATGTGGTGAGTTTGCTTGTTGTAACGCAAAGTCTGAGGCAACTAAAAAACAGTTGCTTGCTTTAATCATGGGAATATCATCATTTGCTAACGCAAAGCCCATCATTGGTCCACCCATGACGAGACGTTGGGCTTTAGTCGTATAGCCTCCTGCCTGTGCAACTAAATCACTCACTGGCGTACCAATTAAGGCTTCTATATTCTGTGGTTGTTGCACACCATCGCCTGTTATCGTGACAACACGTGAGATAAGTGGCTCACCCTCAACGACGGCTTTATACAGTGCGTAGCTTGTCGCAACATTGTGACAAAGCATATTCAAGTCTAGCGGAATACCACCAACAGGAACTTCCTTGCCTGTTAGAATTTTAATTAACTGCTTTTCACCGCCACTGGGGTAAATCGTTGGGATGCTACAGACCTGTACCTTATCTAATTGCTGCGTTGCCTGTTGCATCGCTTTGATTGCTGTTGGCTTATTGTCTTCAATGCCGATTAAACACTGCTTAGGGTTTAATAGCTTTAATAAAATACGGATACCAATAACAATTTCGTCGGCACGTTCGCGCATTAACATATCATCGCAGGTGATATACGGCTCACATTCTGCGGCGTTAATGATGAGGGTATCAATCCCCTTTTTTGTGGAAGAGTTTATTTTTACAGACGATGGAAAAGCCGCCCCACCTAAGCCGACCAGTCCTGCTTTTTCAATACGTGCTAATAATGCTGAAGTATCGCACTGCTCAATATCATCATAAGGTGTTAAATGACAATCACCCCAATCATCTTCACCATCAAGTTCTAGTAATATGCAGTCACCATCTAGTGTTGAAATATGAGGAATGGCGTGCTTCTGTATAGCCGTGATCACACCAGAACTCGGTGCATGTAGCGATGTACCGAGTTGATCATCGGCTATTTCTGTTAAGGGTTGTCCTTTTTTTACCTTATCGCCAACGCTTACTAAGAGTTTAGGGGTTGCTCCTATGTGTTGCTGTAGAGGTAAAATTAATCGCTTTGGAAGCTGTAAAGAAGCTATGGATGTCGTCGTCGAGCTATCTTTATGAAATTCGGGATGCACTCCCCCGTGAAACTTCCATAATTTACGTGCTGAGGATGTAGTCATTATTAAGCCGCCTCTTTTTTAATAACGGATACCGCTATATCTTGTAAAGCAGTAACAGGATGACTCGGCTCAGGCCACTTCCAACTTTCGGGTGTTTCTTTTATAGGCTCCATGACGATACAGTCAACAGGACATGGGGGTAAACATAACTCGCAACCCGTACATTCCGAGGCGATAACCGTATGCATGTGTTTGGCAGCACCGACAATGGCATCAACAGGACATGCTTGTATGCAAAGCGTGCAACCGATACAGGTATCTTCGATAATGACGGCAACCGTTGGGATATTTTCTTTTTCGGCAAGCTCTGCATCTAAGGGTTCTGCTTCAACATCTAATAAATCTGCCAAGGCCTGAATCGTCGCTTCGCCCCCTGGAGGACATTGATTAATACTAACCTCGCCTTTAGCAATCGCCTCGGCATACGGACGACAACCTGCAAAGCTACATTGACCACATTGAGTTTGTGGCAATAGGCTATCGATCTGATCGGTAATGGGATCGCCTTCAACTTTAAAGCGTACAGAAGCATAGCCCAAAACTAAACCCAAGAGTCCTGCAAGTCCTACTAATACCAAGACTGCACTTATTATTTCTGAAGCCATACGCCCCTAAGCCTTTATCAAACCAGTAAAGCCCATAAAGGCTAATGCCATCAAACCTGCGGTAATCATCGCGATAGCATTGCCTTGAAATACTTCTGGGACATCGGAAGCCGCTATGCGCTCTCTCATGGCGGCAAACAGTACTAAAATCAAAGTAAAACCCAGCGCAGAACCAAAACCATATAAGCCTGATTCTATAAACCCATGGGATTTTTGCACATTCAGCAATGCAACCCCTAGTACAGCACAGTTGGTTGTAATTAAAGGTAAATAAATCCCCAATACATTATGCAATAAAGGACTTGTTTTATGCACAACTAGCTCTGTAAAACCAACAATTCCTGCAATAACTAAAATAAAGCTAATAGTACGCAGATACTCCAAGCCATACGGAACCAGTAAATAATTATGAATTAAATAACTACTAATAGACGATAACGTCAAAACAAATACTGTTGCCAAGCCCATACCAATGGCTGTTTCCAATTTACGAGAAACCCCCATAAACGGACACAAGCCAAGAAACTGGGATAAAACGATATTGTTGACCCATACCGTACCAATAATGATAAATAGATATTCAATCATAAAAAGTTAAAGCGAGATAAAGAAACAGGGTATTTTGACATAGCGAAAGGGCTTCTCCTAATTTAATTAAATCTGAATCCATGACTTCACTACCGCACAGTGAATAAGCTATATAAAGCCTCATGAAAAGTCATTGACATATAGCAAATCATACTCACTCCTAAAGACTCAGAATTAAATAGGGTATTTTATAGCATTCATAATACTTATAATAAAAATAAATAATTACAATAGAACCTATCGATAGATATAATGTCATAATTGCCGAGGTTGCTGGAGTACTAGTACTCCAACAATATTGTATCGATGGATACAGCGAGTCAGAAAGCGGTTAGCCACTAGGCGCACTTTGCAGGGAATGGTCACTCCCTTCACAAAAAGTGCAACAACGTGGATGACCGCTTTCTGGCTCGCCCGATGGGAGCAACCCAAAGCGTCCAATACGGCGTTATGG
>QOAQ01000154.1 GCA_003972955.1 Aquificaceae bacterium | reverse complement strand
AAACCCAATCTTCCTGCAATATCCATTGCCGTCACAACTGATTGATAATTTGAATGCGCATCGGCACTAATCACTAAAGGTGGGTTATTGCCGCGTTTGTCTAGCGCCTGACTCATCGCCTTAAACAAGGTCTCAGGTTTATTATTTAACACTTCAAGCCCATCGACATAATAGCGCCCTTGGCTATCAATCAGTAATTCTAAAGTATTTGATTCTGCCACTGGAGCGGCACTTTCCGTTGTTGGTAAGTCTATTTTAATTTTAGCGTCACGGTCAAAGGTAGTGGTAATCATAAAAAAGATTAACAGTAAAAAGACTACATCTATTAATGGGGTTAAACTAACCTCCACATCATCGCTAACGTGCTGACGAAAATTCATGCCACATTACCTTTAGCTTTAGCTTGCTGTCTAGCATTTGCTTGTTGCTGAGCCATTAGTTTTTTCTTTGCTGCTTGAACGGCTGCGCTAGGGTTAGGTGCATCGACACCTTGGGCTGAAGTAATATTAGCCACTGATGCAGGAGCTGAAGATTTACGATTGATTGTTTCAATCAGCTTCATGGTTTCTTTCTCCATTTCTATCGCATAATCATTAATCTTACCGCGAAAATAACGATGAAAAATGAGTGCTGGCACAGCAACCGAGATACCTGCTGCTGTCGTAATCAATGCTTGAGAGATACCCCCTGCTAATTCTGTTGGACTACCAACACCTTGAGTTGTAATCACACTAAAGACATTAATCATTCCAACAACCGTTCCCAATAATCCCAGCAAAGGCGCTATTGCTGCAACTGTACCAAGCGTTGTCATATATTTATCCATTGCATGAATAACATGGCGACCCGTTTCTTCGATACTTTCTTTCAGTGCATGACGTGGTAATTTAGCATTCTCTAAGCCTGTCGCTAGTACTTCCCCCAATAACGAACTATCTCGCAATTTTCCTATTTGTGCAGGTGTTGCATTCCCCGATATAGCAAGTTTTCGTGCAATATTCGTTGTCCCCTCGGGAATGACGCGTTTACTATTTAAAGAAATAAATAACGCAGCAATGATAGCCATTGCGATAATTGAAATTATGATGATAGGAACCATCATAAGTCCCCCAGCAGTGATAAATTCGAACATATTTAGCCTTCTTCTGTTTTTTTATAATTAAAGCTTCCGCGCATTATACGTGACTTTTCAATCAAAATAAATAATCACCACCTGTCAGCAGATGAAGTGTAGCGTTTTATTTTATACTCCTGGTTACTACGGCATGAGCCACAAGCTATTGATTCCACAGCGGTTTAAAAAATACCCGCTTAACCTACGGGTGAAGCTAAGATTTTTTAATTCCACTGTGAAAACAATATCTTGCCCCTCATATCCGCATTAACCTCACGGATTCAGGATACTATAAATTGCCAAGCCCACTTATCAATTTTTAATTTACAACACCTATCTACATTTCATAAGATAATCATCGTAACACCCCCCTAAATAATAATAATAATTTGTGACCCCCTATTATGAAAACAAATAATAAACTAAAAGCATTAATTGCACTCGCTGTATTTCCATTATTTTCTAATGTTTATGCAGACCTTCCTTCAAACCCTTTCAACTATGCCAAAGCCTCTGCTGCCTATGTCGATGCAACAAATACTGCCACAGGTATGATGGAGAGAATCTATTTTGGCGGATCTTTTGGTGCATCAGAAGCCGATAATTATTGTGAGATTACAAAAGGCTGTGCAGATAAAGACAGCTCATGGAAAGCATTTGCAGGTTATAAGATTAATGAATTATTGAGTGCAGAAGCCGCCTATACCAGTATTGGTGATTTACATAAAGCAGGCGCAGCATCCGATATTTCTGCATTATCTGTCGCAGGTGTCGCCAACCTCCCTATTAATGATCAGTTTGGTATCTTTGGAAAAGCGGGATTTTCTCGTTGGACAAGTGAAAACACGGATAGCAAAAAAAGTGGCACAGGCTTAACTTACGGAGTAGGTGCAAAAGTAAATCTTAGCGAGTCAATGAAGTTACGCGCAGAATGGGAACGCTTGCCAAGTATTGAAACTAGCAATACAGAAGAAACAGATATTAATATGCTGAGTGTTGGTATTGAGTTATCTACTTTCTAAAAAAACCTAAAAAAATTCACGAATAATCTCGTTTCCACCGTCTCGGTGGGAATGCAGCTTGCAACGCTCCAGCGTTGCGTTCGGAACGCTGGAGCGTTCAACCTGCATTCCCACGCTGGAGCGCGGGAACGAGTTGCGTCCTGCTTTAAGTTGGCAACCCAGATTAGGACGTTATTTCGTATACCTTACTAAGCGATGGTGACATTTTACACCATATCTCGCCCTGCTTTATACGCTTCCCACAATGCTTGCTTTAAGTTTTGATGCGCTTCAAGATCATCAATTTCCAAGGTGTTTTTGGCTATATCTTGCAAAATAGTCAATGCTTGTGCTTTATTTTTATAATGCTTAAAGCCTTCGAAATCAAAAGAATCACCCGATAAAAAATCACATGCCATGCCGGTAGGGTCACTAAAAATTTTAGGTGATGCTTCTAGCACTTCATACTCATACGAGTAGTTACTAATTTTATTTTCAGTGGCTACTATTTGAAATAAGGCATCTAAATTCTGATCGCCTAAAAGAAAAGTATCCAGATCAATCACTGAAGAGGGTTTGTAATCTACGCCTTTAAAGGAAAAAGGAATAGTGAGTTTAATGGTATTTTTCATTCAAACATCTCAACGTAAAAAAAACACTATTTTGTCAATGACAAAAATAATTGCGGTAATTTTTCAGGCAAACGACTGACATTATCAATCACTGTGTAATGTGATCCAAATATATCACTAACGTACTCATCAGCATTTGGGTCTAGGCTAATACAATGCGTATAAATACCATCCATATCTAGCTCTGTAGTGGCTTTATAGGCATCTTTAATCAGTAACTTCGCATCGTCTACATCAATATCAGCAGGCTCGCCATCGGTTAGGATCAAGAGTAATTTTTTATCTGCTTTTTGCTTGCCGAGATAATGACCTGCATGGCGTATTGCTGCGCCCATACGGGTTGAAAAGCCTGCTTCCATCTTGGCGATACGTGCTTTTACTTGATCATCCCAAGACTCAGTAAAGCCTTTCATGTGTAGATATTTCACATCATGGCGTGTATTAGAGAAGAAGCCACCAATGGAGAATTTATCATCTAATTTATCAATCGCCCAACCTAATAAAGACACCGCTTCTTGACTAAGTTCTAATAAGGTTTGCGTACTGCCGTGTGGTATATCCTCAAGTGATGCGGATAAATCGAGCAATAAGGTCACGGCTATATCGCGCCCATCGTGTTTGTGGCTCATGTTGATACGCGGGTCAGGTTGTGCGCCACTTTTGAAATCAATTAAGGAACGAATTGCCACATCTAAATCAAGCTCGCTTCCTTCTTCTTGATAACGTACACGCACATAATGTTGTGGCTTCAACATATCAAGAATTTGTTTTAGCTTTTTCGCCAATGCCGCGTGCTTTTCGAGTATACGATCAATATCGGCGGGGTTTCCAGAAGGGTGTAAACTTTCATATAAACTCACCCAGTCTGGACGGTAACTCTTTGTATTATAGTCCCATTCTGGATAATGACGTGGTGGCAGTGCATGTAGCTCTTCCTCCTCCGTTTTTTGTGGTTTATTATCAAACTGCTCTTCTTCATCACCATCTTCGATAAACACCCACAGGCGACGATTATCATCACGATAATCAACAATGGTATTGTCAAAATAAACCCGTGCGGCTTGATCTTCTTGGCGGCGGGTTCTAGTGATATAAGATAAACCGAGGTCTATCATATCTTTTGTTGCTGTTGGCTCACCTGTTTCTTGCGACTTCTGCATCAACTCGTGAAATGCTTTAACAGTCATTAGAATATCTTTATCTTGATAGCCGTGATCTTTATTTAAAATCGCATAAGACAACATTGCAAGACGATGGCGTATACAGGAAACACCTTTTTCATTACATTCACCTTCGACAGGGACAGGATGCAAAGAAAGCCATAAATTTCTCAAGCCTGGATATTCTTGTATGGCGAGATACTCAACCCGTGAGTCTTCTAAAATTTCGATAGAAATGCGCTGAAATGGACTAAAGTTATCCGCCACCATTTGCCCACTCCAACGGCGATGCGCCACCATATGTGCTAACACTGCACGGTAACGATCAATACCTTTTACTAGCGTATTTCCTTCGCTATCCAATACATCATCATAGACATCAGGGATACGCATACCGAGCTTGTCGTAATATGGTACAGGTTGGCGTAGCTCATCAAAGCCTGTTGAATATGGCACTAGGTAATCTTTATCTTTCCACAAGGCTTGCAGGTAAGTAGCCAGATTTCGCTCATTATCTGCAAACAGCGTACCATGACGCTCACGCTGTAACATCGCCCGCGCATCGGCAGATTGCAGGGTAAAATAGTCTTTTTGACGCTCAGGGTGATTATTGTAGTTGCGAATGCCGTAATCTACCCAGTTGCGTAAACCGTCGAGCGAAATTTGGCTTAATAAGTAAGGTATTTGATTTAATAAGTCAGGCAGACCAGGGCTTGGCATGGTGGTGTGATGACCATGAATTGAGCCTGTGGTACGCGCCATCATATCGAAAAGAATATCCATATAATGATTGAACTGATCTTGACTACCAAGGCGACGACCTGCCTCTTGCAAAACTGCCATAAAAGGAGGAATCGCCACACCATTCGGTGTACGAGACACTTCCCACACACCATCAGCAACCTGCTTGATAACGTCCTCACCAATCCTACCTGCCAACTCAGGAATAACTTCCATAAATTGTAAAACTGGCTCGACACCACGACCGATCATACAAATAAGTGATGCGCCTTTTAGGTAATCTTCAACGCCTTTATTGGTTAATCGCCTTTGTGCGTCACGAATACAGTCTTCAAAGACATCATCAATCTGCTCAAAACTACATTTAAGCTTATTACGAAACGCGAGAAGCTCTGGGGGGAGCGTTTTTTCTTCGGCTATAGTGGTCATATTATTTTTACTGGTTTTTTAGATATTTACAGTTAAATAATGATAACTGCTCAGATAGTTGCTAATAGTATCAATCTGTGGTTTTGTGCTTTACTACCGCACCCTAAGCTTATCGCCTGTACTGAGCGAAGTCGAAGTGAAGGATGCGGATACTAAAGAGTTCCTTATGCAAAAATAGTATCAATAGCATGATCTAAGGTTTGACGAATATCTGCATCATCCGTAATAGGACGTACTAGTGCCATTTTACAAGCATCTTGTGCATTGATACCTTGATTCATTAGGCTTGCTGCATAAACTAATAAACGGGTAGAGATACCTTCGTCTAAGCCATGACCCTTTAAATTTCGAGCAACAGCACCAATTTTAACCAGTTTTTTTGCCGTTTCAGCGTCAACACCTGCTTCTTTTTCAACAATGCCTTCCTCAACTTTTGCGGGAGCATAGTCAAAGTCCATTGCGACAAAACGCTGTTTAGTGGATTGCTTTAGTTCTTTCATCAAACTTTGATAACCAGGATTATAAGAAATCACTAATTGAAAATCAGGGTGTGCAGTGACTGTCTCACCTTTTTTATCCAAAGGTAATGTACGGCGGTGATCGGTTAAGGGGTGAATAACAACGGTAGTATCTTGACGTGCTTCCACCACTTCATCCAAGTAACAAATTGCGCCGATACGAGCGGCAATCGTCAAAGGGCCATCTAACCAGCGTGTACCATTCGCATCAAGCAAATAACGACCGACTAAATCGGAGGCGGTCATATCTTCATTACAAGCAACGGTAATTAATGGCTTGCCAAGTTTATAGGCCATGTGCTCGATAAAACGGGATTTACCACAACCCGTCGGCCCTTTAACCATAACAGGCAGACGTGCATCGTAGGCTGCTTGATACCATTTAACTTCATCACCCTGTGCATGGTAAAAAGGTTCTTCTGTTATATTGTATTGTTCAATATCAATGTCGCTCATAGCGCTTTATCCTGTATTTGGGGAATGAGCATAAAACAACTTCCCAATCTCTAGCTTAAATGATCTCATTCGTTGCGTAGAGTAACTATGCGCCTTATGAGCTCATCTAATCTGAAATAAAAATTCTGTGTTAGAAATTCTGGAAGTTATTCCATGCGCGTTCCTAATCCATGTAAATAGTTTCCATTAGCATGTCTTTTTTAATAAAACAGGCTTTAGAAACTATTAAAACAATGAATAGTTTAATAAAAAAGCCCCGAAAAACGGGGCTTTCTCTTAACCTAAAAACTCAAAAGTAATAATTGTTTACTTATGAACGCCTAGCTTATCTCTCCAACCTGGGAATATCTGGTCAGCATCACCTGGGAATGACTCAAATGCACGTGCAAATTCTTTATGCTCTTTTGCAAATTCAATAGGGTCAGCACCTTCAGTGTAACACTGGTAAGATTGCTTCAATGAGATAGCACCGTCAGCAGGGCTGTCGATGTGACCGTATGAACCACCACCAGAGGTATTGATTACATTACCGTGACCTAGGTTCTCGAAGAATCCAGGTAGACGAAGTGCGTTCATGCCACCAGAAACGATTGGAGTCGTTGGCTTCATTCCATGCCATTTCTGGTAGTAGAAAGGCCCTTGACACTCATCACGCTCAATCATGTATGCGATGATCTTATCATCAGCACCACCTTCCATTTTACCATAACCCATTGTGCCTACGTGGATACCAGAAGCACCCATTAAACGAGACATTTTAGCTAAGATATAAGCTGTGTAACCACGCTTAGATGAAGGTGATGTAATCATGCCATGACCTGCACGATGGTAATGTAAATATTGTGATGGGTACTGGCGACGTGCTGTTGTCACCATACCAGGGCCACCCACAAAACCGTCTACCAAGAAGGCTAAACGAGGTGCATCTTCACCAAATGTTTCTAATCCGAAATCAGCACGAGCACACATTTCGTAATGGTCATCAGCTGTGATATTCAAAGAGAATAGTTTAGCTTCACCCGTCTCATCTTGTGCACGTTTCATTGCATCATGTACGAGAGGAAGTACTTTCTTAAGTGGACAGAAAACTTGGTTTCCTTGTGGCTCATCATTCTTGATAAAGTCACCACCTAGCCAGAACTGGTAAGCTGCTTCAGCAAATGGCTCAGGACGTAAACCAAGCTTAGGCTTGATAATAGTACCAGCGATGTAACCACCGTTTTCATGATCACGACCTAATAATGTCCATAGATCATTAATTGATTTTGCAGGGCCATCAAATAATGCAAGCATTGCAGGTGGCATATAAAAATCTTGCATTTGAGCGTTTGCAATATCACCCATGCCTTGGTTATTACCAATAACAAGTGTTAGGAATGAAACGATCATTGCACGACCGTCTATTACATTACGGTCAAATAATTCGTTAGGGTAGGCAATTTTCATAATGCCTTTTGCTTCGTCGATTTCATAAACTAAAGCGTCAACGCCTTTGGTGAAATCGTCTGTGGTAGAAACTTCTACGTTTGTACCGGTTGAAGACTCTGCTGCAAAGTGAGCTGCTGCTTCTAAGTAACCAGGGCCATTTGGCTCCATTGTGTAAGCAACAAGAATATGCTTCCCTTCTGCAATTAACGTATCTTCATCAAGACTTAAGTCTGCATAACGACCCGACTGATCCATTTGGAACTCCTTTCAAATATAAAAAACAAACAGATAAGGTTATCTGTATTGGGGTGATTAGAGTAGTAATGATTCATTAATATTGTAAAAATAACGATCAACTCTAAAACATGAGCACACTATACTGAAATTATTAATAAGTAAAAGCTATTTTAACTTAACTTTTTATAAGAAAAACTTATAATGGTGATTATGCATATAACCATTAGACAACTACAAATCGTGGATGCGATTGTTCAATTAGGTAGCTATTCCTTAGCCGCAGAGAAATTACATATGACCCAACCTGCGGTTTCCATGCAAATAAAACAACTGGAATCAAATACGGGAATTGTATTATTTGAACGACAAGGAAAGCGTATCGCGTTAACAGAAACAGGAAAAGATTTTCACCAGTACAGCCATAAACTCACAATTGATTATGACGACTTAATAGAAGCAACCCATGAAATAAAGGATTTACACCGAGGACGCATAAAAGTATCGGCAACAACTACCTCCAATCACCTCATCACCCAGATGATTGCTTGTTTCTCCAAAGAAAATAAAAACATTAAGGTTGTGCTAAAAATTACTAACCGAGAAAAATTAATTAAACAACTGCAAAATTTTGAACCTGATATTGTCTTAATGGGCGAGCCACCACCAAAATCAGGGCTGGTGTCTGAACCTTTAATTCCCAACCCGCTGTGTGTTATCGCACATACCGACCACCCCTGCGTAAATAAACGCAATATCTCATTCAAAGATATTGCCACACATGAATTTATTGTACGAGAACAAGGCTCAGGCACACGCGCAACCATCAACTCTTTTTTCAAAGCACAACATCAAGAACTAAAAAGCACATTAGAAATGGGAAGCAATGAAGCCATCAAACATGCTGTTATAGCAGGGCTAGGCTTAGGAATCGTCTCTCTACACAGTATAAAACTTGAGTTAGAGGCAAAAAAATTGGTGATTCTTGATGTTAATCGACTCCCCATTCAACGTCATTGGCATATCGTTAAGAGAAAGGATAAAAAACTACCACCTGCCGCCAAGCAATTTCAAGACTTTATGATTAAAGAGTCAAAAAAGTATGCTAGGAGCTATGATCCGTTTCTAAAAAAATAAATATCAAGACTTATTCCCTTAGGAACTGTCCCAAAATAACAATACTGTTACTGAAAATCACCTGTTTTTCATGTAGAGTTCATCTTTTTTTCAGATTTTCTGGAGTTACACCATGGCTAGACAAACCGATTTAATCGCTCCTTCTATACTTTCCGCTGACTTTGCCCGTTTGGGTGAAGAGGTTGATAATGTCATCAAATCAGGCGCTGATGTTGTTCATTTTGATGTAATGGATAATCACTATGTACCTAACCTCACCATAGGTCCCTTGGTGTGTGATGCCTTACGCAAACATGGCGTTACCGCAGATATTGATGTTCACCTTATGGTAAAGCCTGTTGACCGCATCATCCCTGATTTTGCTGAAGCTGGCGCAACCTATATTTCATTTCACCCTGAAGCATCCGAGCATGTAGACCGTACTTTACAAATGATTCGTGAGCTAGGGTGTAAAGCGGGGCTTGTTTTTAACCCTGCTACTCCTTTGGATATTCTTGAGTATGTTATGGATAAAGTTGACCTTATCCTACTTATGTCGGTAAACCCAGGGTTTGGCGGACAGAGCTTTATTCCCTCAACGCTTACAAAATTAAAGCAAGTGCGTAAATTAATTGATGATTCTGGTTTTGATATTCGCTTAGAAGTTGATGGCGGTGTTAAAGACAACAATATCAGAGAAATCAAAGAAGCAGGTGCAGATATGTTTGTCGCAGGTTCTGCTATCTTCGGTGCAGTTGGTGCTGATGATGAGAACGATTACCAAACCATCTGTGGCAAATTCCGTGCCGAATTAGCGGCGGCAAATGTTTAATGAGTAAACTATTTAATCCAAAACTCATTATGATCGACGTGGACGGAACACTGGTTGACTCCGTCCCTGATCTTGCTTGGTGTGTTGAAGAAACGCTCAAAGAAATTGGCTTGCCTGAACGTGGTGAGCCAAGGATTCGTCAGTGGGTTGGCAATGGGGTTGTACGCTTAATGGAACGTGCTATCGCAAATGACCTTGATGCGCCTCACGATGAGGCAATCTTTGCAAAAGCAATGCCTATTTTTGAAAAGCTGTATGCTGTCAACAACGCCAAGCGCAGTACGCTTTATCCTGGTGTTAAAGAAGGTTTAGCCTTTCTTCAATCAACGGGAATGAAAATTGGTTGTATCACCAATAAAGTGGAGCGTTTTACTCACCCTATTCTACGTGATCTTGGTATTTTTGATGAGTTTGAAATCATCATTAGTGGCGACACGTTGGAAAAGAAAAAACCTGACCCTTTACCACTTTTACATGGTGCAAAAGAGCTAGGCGTTAAGCCTGAAGAGTCTCTGATGCTAGGTGATTCGCAGTCAGATGTTAAAGCCGCACGTGCGGCAGGTTTTGATATTATCTGTATGTCGTATGGCTACAATCATGGTGAGGATATTCGTCACTATAAGCCTGACGCTGTGATAGACTCTATGATAGAATTACGCAACTTAATTAAAACGGCTTAATGATGAAAATAAACCTGTATAAAAATTGGCAACAAAACTGGCGATGGTGTAGCTAACACTAACACACCCCTTTACGCTTATTTTTTACCTTTTTATGCAGGTTTATTCCCATGAAAAAAGAAACATTTGAACATTATTTACAGCAAGGCTTTAATCGCATTCCCCTAATGCGCGAAGTTTTAGCTGATCTTGATACTCCTGTCAGTACCTATCTCAAACTTGCTAATGCACCTTTTTCCTATCTCTTTGAATCCGTTCATGGCGGTGAAAAATGGGGTCGCTACTCCATTATAGGCTTACCTGCCAGCACCATTATTCGTATTCGTGATAAACAAGTTGAAGTCACTGAAAACTGGAAAGTCATCAGCTCAGAAACGGTTGCTGACCCACTTGCGTGGATCGAAGCGTATCAAGAGAAAATCAATGTCCCTGAAATTGATGGACTGCCTCGTTTTAGTGGTGGTCTGGTAGGTTATTTTGGCTATGATACCATTCGCTATGTCGAGCCAAAATTAGCACAAAGCCCCCGCAAAGATGACATCATCAATACGCCTGATATTTTACTCATGCTATCCGATGAAGTCGTGGTATTTGATAACCTCAAAGGTAAATTGTACCTTATCGTCCATGCGCAAAAAGACCAGTACGAACAGGCTTTATCACGGTTGAATTTTTTAGAGCGCAAATTACGCGAGCCTATTCGAGGTTATCAACCCGCCAAATTATCACAAAAAATAACCGAGGATGACTTTAGCTCAGGCTTCACCGAAACAGGTTTTAAAGAAGCCGTCGCCAAAGCAAAGGAGTATATTGCCGCGGGCGATATTATGCAGGTGGTTTTATCGCAACGCCTAAGCATTCCTTTTAAAGCGCCCCCTATTGACTTATACCGCGCCTTACGCTCATTAAATCCGTCACCTTATATGTACTTTCTCAATTTAGATGAATTCCAAATTATAGGATCATCACCTGAGATATTAGTACGTCTTGAAGACGAAGAAATTACCGTGCGCCCCATTGCAGGTACACGCAAACGCGGTCGTGATAAAGCCCACGACAAAGCAATGGAAGAAGAGCTATTAAACGACCCCAAAGAATTAGCTGAACATTTAATGTTAATCGATCTGGGTCGTAACGATGCAGGACGCGTGAGTCAAATTGGTAGCGTCAAACTCACTGATAAAATGTTTATCGAACGCTACTCCCACGTGATGCACATCGTCTCTAATGTTGTTGGCAAAATTGTTCCTAATATGAGTGCAATAGATGTTTTACGTGCTACCTTCCCCGCAGGAACGGTCAGTGGCGCACCTAAAATACGTGCGATGGAAATTATCGACGAGTTAGAGCCTGTTAAGCGTGGCATCTACTCAGGCGCTATCGGCTACCTTGCTTGGAACGGTAATATGGACACCGCTATTGCTATCCGCACCGCTGTTATTAAAGATAACACACTTAATATTCAAGCAGGTGCAGGTATTGTTTATGACTCCGTGCCAGACATGGAATGGAAAGAAACCATGAACAAAGCCCGTGCAATTTTTCAAGCCGTCGAACAAGCCCTTGCGGGTATTGATGGCGCGCACCGATAGGAGGATAAGACAATGATATTAATGATTGATAACTACGACTCCTTCACCTACAACCTAGTGCAATACTTAGGTGAGTTAGGCGCTGATGTTTTGGTAAAACGCAACGATGAAATCACCCTTGAAGATATTGATACGCTAGCACCCGAACGTATTATTATTTCCCCAGGTCCTTGCACACCCACAGAGGCAGGTATCTCACTAGAGGTCATCAAACAATATGCAGGTAAACTACCCCTGTTTGGCGTATGTTTAGGGCATCAATCCATAGGACAAGCCTTTGGTGGTAATATCATCCGCGCAAAAGAAGTTATGCACGGAAAAACATCGATGATGCACCATACCGATACGGGCGTATTTGCAGGATTAAGCAATCCTTTTGAAGCAACGCGCTACCACTCTCTTGTCATCGAAAAAGAAACACTCCCCGACTGCCTAGAAATAACCGCATGGACAGAAACCGCAGCAGGTGAAATCGACGAGATTATGGGAGTGCGCCATAAAGAATACCCACTCGAAGGCGTACAATTTCACCCCGAATCTATACTCAGTCAACATGGTCATGATATGTTGCAAAACTTTATTAATATGGACTAACAAATGAGTGACTCCGCTACCCCTGCCACATTTGCCAAACGTGTCGCAGCCATGTTTTACGATTTTTTACTCTTTGGCTCGGTTTTATTAGTGGTGGGTTTTATCTCCATGCTCACCCTCACCAGCATAACGGGCATAGAAAACGTCGCCAAAGGTAGCCTTGTGGCTAAACTATTCTTTGTGTATCTCTTAGCCCTTGGCTACCTCTTCTTTGGTTGGTTCTGGACACATGGCGGACAAACCCTAGGAATGCGCGCATGGAAGCTAAAAGTCATCAGCTTCGACGGACAAGCTATTAACTGGAAACAAGCCTTTATCCGCTACATATACTCCATCGTCAGTTGGATACCACTAGCAGCAGGGTACTTATGGCTTTTGTTTGATAAAAATAAACTCGCATTCCATGATCGGATGTCTAAAACGGCTATTGTGTTTAAAAACTAAAATCATCCCCTTCGACAAGCTCAGGAAACTAACACCCTGAGCTTGTCGCCTGTACTGAGCAAAGTCGAAGTGAAGGGTGCAGGTAATAATACAAACCACAAGCAAGCACTACCCCCTACTTTTTTATCACATAAAAAATACAATTTTCTGCTTTTAGACTCTTTACCTAAAGACCATAGACCTGTATCCTTCCACCTCTCAAATTTATAGCTGTTTTAGCACGATAGCACTTTATATAAACTTGAGTTGCATAATTGGAGAAGTGGCCGAGAGGCCGAAGGCGCTCCCCTGCTAAGGGAGTATCTGGTTTATCCCGGATCGAGGGTTCGAATCCCTCCTTCTCCGCCATTATGTCGATGATGGATTGCAGTTTTTATTAACTGAACCTACTATTAATTTAGTTGACTTAGTGAATAAAAACAGAGAAAATGCGCCGTCTTCAATGCGCTGGTAGCTCAGTTGGATAGAGTATCTGGCTACGAACCAGAGGGTCGGGGGTTCGAATCCTCCCCAGCGCGCCATATTTCATAAAAAAACCAGCTTCTTAGCTGGTTTTTTTATGCCTGTTTTATACTGCTATCAAATCTTTTACCGTCTTGTTTGTTTTTTAATCTATTTACTCATCCAGCATTCAGCTACCATCATCAATAATACGTAATATCTAGTAAGTACATCTATTACATAGAAATAATCATACTCAGTAAGGGCTTTACTTGAGCATGATTCTACAAAAACACACCATAATTACGGGGAAACCATAATGCGCCCACTACAAGAGGCAGAGCAACTGCCCATTGACGCAAATATCGAAGACTTAGAAGAGATTACTGATCTGGAAATTAACGAATTAGAATTAGAAGAAGAAAACACAAAGAAAAAAGAATCCAAGCGCCTCAAGGCACACATTATCCGTCGTAATATTGAAGACTACCTTGAACAAAAAGCCTTAGAACGTCGCTTATCAGATGTTTTTGATTTTGATTAGACGCACAACGCAAATACCAAGTATTGTCCAAAATAGTTGGTATTAAAAATACCTCAGAAATAAATATTTATTCCCCTATAATAACGTCCACCCTGCCTTACTGATGAGACTTATTATTATGGATTTAATTTCTCCTTTTCGTGGCTTACGCCCTGCAACAGGTCGTGCTGATGATGTTGTTGCTCCTCCTTATGATGTGTTAAACACCGCTGAAGCTCGCGAACGTGCCGAGGGCAAACCATGGAGTTTTCTACATATATCTAAACCAGAAATTGACCTTCCTGAAGGGACTGACCCTTATAGCCCAGAAGTGTATGCGAAAGCGGCTGAAAATCTTGAAAAAATGATTTCTGAAGGCGTATTAAAGCAAGATGATAAACCTTGCTACTATGCTTACCGTCTCATTATGGACGATATTGTGCAGACGGGTTTAGTCGCAGGTGCATCGGTTGACGACTACGATACTAATCGTATCCGTAAGCATGAATACACACGTCCTGTAAAAGAAGATGATCGTGTACGCCAAATTGATGCCGTTAATGCACAAACAGGGCCTGTTTTACTTGCCTATCCTAGCGCACCTGAGGTCGATACTATTCTCGCGACAGTAAGCTCCGCAACACCTGATATGGATGTGACTGCCGACGATGGTGTTCAACATACCTTATGGGTGATTGATGATAATGCGCTTATCCAACAATTAACCGATGCGTTTAATGCAATGAAAGCAATCTACATTGCCGATGGTCATCATCGCTCTGCATCTGCCTCGCGTATTTGTGCGGAGCGTCGCAAAAATTCTGATCTTAAAGCAGGTGAAGCGCCTTGGGATTATTTTTTAACCGTCGCTTTTCCACATCATGAAATGAAGATTTTTGATTACAACCGTGTGATTAAAGACCTAAATGGTTTATCTGCGGATGAATTTATCGCCAAAATTAGCGAAAACTTTACTGTTACTAAAAGTGATACACCCGTTAAACCGACTCAAGTATCAGAGTACGGTATGTATATGGATAAGCAATGGTATCACCTTGTGCTAAATGATGACCTTATCAATGACGACGATCCTGTTGCTAAACTTGATATTAGCCGTTTAGCAAAAAATCTGATTGATCCAATTTTAGGAATTAGTGACCCTCGCACCGATGACCGCATTGATTTTGTGGGTGGGATTCGTGGTTTAGAAGGTTTAGAAAAACGTGTTGATAGCGGCGAAATGGCGGTTGCCTTTTCTATTTTCGCCACACGCATGGAAGATTTAATGAGCGTGGCAGATAACAACGATGTTATGCCCCCTAAATCAACATGGTTTGAGCCTAAGTTAGCAGATGGTGTTGTTTCTCTTATGCTGAAGTAGTTCATTTTTTGTCGTAGAGACAAGGCATGTCTTGTCTCTACCGTTTAATCATCCACCCGCAAACCATAATAAAGTTGCCCCACCTCTAGCCCATCATAATCAGCTATCTTTGGCATATGCCCCCACTCTTTAAAGCCATATTTTTTCAGTAGCCCAATACTTCCCTGATTACAGTCCATTAAAATAGCAATAAGTGTTTTAATTTGAATGGAGGGACAAAGCGCAATCGCATGTTCCATAAGGCTCGACCCAACTCCCTGCCGATGATAATCAAAGTGGATATAATAACTCACCTCACCAGTGTATCGTAATGCCAAACGCCCTGTGCGATAGCCACTAATGGTTAGATAACCTGCAATCACATGATCTATTTCTGCAACTAATAGTGGATATTGCTCAGCAGGATGATCATCAAACCAAGCGCGACGACTCTCTAGCGTAACCCACTCTGTATCGGCTGTTTTTTGACCTGCCGTAATGGCTTGATTATATATATCAACCAATGCCTCCTGATCATCAATGTTTGCAAGACGTATATTCATTTTTTGACATCCTGCTGCAAACGCTTTTCTTTGGCAGCACTTGATTTGATCTTAATAACTTTTGGCTCGCTTTTCGCTAATAAACCATTGCCACGTCTGGCTCGTAAAATATAGCCACCCAAAGCTCCCCCAGCGGTACTTAATGTAAGCAAACCAAACGTAAACAACTCTGTTATCAACATAAGCGCACCTGCGCCGATTGCAGCAGCAAAAGCAGCGCCTACTTTAAAGTTCGCTTTTGCATGGGTGACTTTTGCCTCTCTTGCAATCTGTTTTTGCGTTTGTTTCACCAACCTTGTTTTTGCTCGTTCAGCATTTAATTGAATTTTAGCTTTTTCTTTTAAGTGCTGACCTTTTAGGCTTTCAACTTCTTTTTTACTTTTATATTTGGCGAGAGACTGAAACCAAAATGCAGTAAAAAAACCAATAATAACAATGGGAACGGCTAGTCTTAGCCACCCAAAGCCCTGCAAGTCTGGCGATAGCAACACCAAAGCAACGGTTGCTATCTGTACTAAAAATATTCCTATTAAAAAGCGCCACATTGTAAATTATCACCCTTAAAAGTTAAGTTCTTATACCAATATTTCTATATCGCATCTAATCACGATATAATAACGTACTTAGCCATAAAATCGTGTGGAAACTCGAAATGCAAACTATTGATATGAATGTTGATAAAAACGAAATCCAAAAATTTGAAGCATTAGCGCATCGCTGGTGGGATACAAACAGTGAATTCAAACCCTTACATGAAATAAACCCGTTGCGTTTAGGCTATATTGAACAACATGCACACGGTTTAAAAGACAAAAAAATTATTGATGTTGGCTGTGGTGGCGGTATTTTGTCAGAAAGCATGGCATTACGTGGCGCACAGGTGACTGGTATCGATATGGGAGAAGCCCCCTTGTCTGTCGCAAGATTACACAGTCTTGAAGCAAATGTAGAGATCGATTATCGACAAATCACTGCCGAAGAAATTGCAGAAGAACAAGCAGGGCAATACGATATTGTTACCTGCCTCGAGATGCTAGAGCATGTACCCGACCCTAGTTCTATCATCGCTGCCTGTAGTCGATTAGTTAAACCCGACGGGCATATCTTCTTTTCTACCATTAACCGTAATCCTAAATCTTTTGCCTTTGCTATTGTCGGTGCAGAATATGTACTTAATATGCTACCGAAAGGAACCCATGAGTACGCAAAATTTATTCGTCCATCCGAATTAGAGGCATGGGCAAGAGAAAAAGGATTGAAATTAGAAAATATTACTGGCATGACTTACAACCCATTGTTTCAAAGTTATAAACTTGGTAACAATGTCGATGTTAATTATTTAATGCATTTTACTAAAGAGCAACTTTCATGACACTTAGCTATCAAAAATTCATACGCTTAGGAATTATTTTATCAACACTGCTACTTTTTAGTGCTTGTACTAATGTTCGTTATAATAATGTTCATTATGATACAAAAAGAAAAATCACCACCGTTTCTGCAATAGATTCCGCGGAGCAAAATAAAATTCTTGCGCTACAAAAAGCCATTATGTCACTTGGCCCCAATATTGACCCAAAAGAAGCATCTTTCGTTGCGCGTGAAGCGGTCATGTATCCTAAGGTACTTGCCAATCAATATGGTCTTGTCTCCCCACCCTTATTGCAAAATGTATTGGTAAATTATGGCTATAGAAAAAATGGATTATGCTGGCAATGGACACGCGACATGGGCAAGCAATTAGGCAAAAAACCCTTGAGAACACTAGACTTTCATCACGCCGTTGCCTTTAGAAGAAATTATTGGAAAGAACACAACACCTTAGCTGTCTCAGCAAAAGGCGATACAGTTAGCAATAGTATTATTCTTGATCCTTGGCGTAACTCAGGTATTTTATTCTGGAGTCGAGTTAAAGATGATAAAGAATACCCTTGGGTAAAATTTACTAACTAAGGAACAAATAGGGGCTAGATATTTTAGCCCCTCCCATCAACGATACTTTAAATCTACTTCTTATCTCTCCGCTATTCAGCTTTATTTCACTCCTCAAGCTCTATAATAACTACCCTCGCTAGGTCATTGTATCAATCTGTAATTTAACTAGCCTCCTGAGCTTATCGAATTTAACTAGCTCTCTGAGCTTGTCGAAGGGTGATTGACAGCATTACCTCCCTCGCTAATAACAAAAAATAATAAATAGCCTCTCATGACACAAAAAACAAAAAATCTACTCAATGGTATTCTCAGTTTTATTCTCTTAGTGCCTCTACCCACTTTAATTATTCATGTTTTCAACAGCTTTAAAGAAACAGGATGCGTCATCATCTTCAATGCAGCTTTTTCTGAAACAGGTAGCTATATAATTTTAGCAATACTCATCCTCTTTGCCTTATATTTACTGCATAAAAGTCTCCAATCTTTATGCCATTTCTTACTTTCTATTTGATTTGATACAAAGCGCTTGAAAAATCTTACTTGATATAGATCTATATTAAAAAATGCTCTACTAGATTATAATTAGAAGAATCTAATTTCATGGTAAAAAAATCAGCGAATGACTGCGAAAGAAAGCAAAAATAAAACACAATTAATCGATCGATTCGGACGCAAGGTAAGCTACTTACGCATGTCAGCCACTGATCGTTGTGATTTACGTTGTGTTTATTGCATGTCTGAAGATATGACATTTGTACCCCGCGAACAACTTCTCACCTTAGAAGAAATGATACGCATCGGTACAACCGCCGTGGATTTAGGGGTTAATAAAATACGTATTACAGGTGGCGAGCCACTCACCCGCACGGGGATTATTAGCGTATTTCAAGCGCTAGGAAAACTAGAAGGCTTAGATGATTTAACCATTACAACTAATGGTACGCAGCTCGAACGCTTTGCTCAGCCTTTAAAAGATGCAGGCGTGACACGTATTAATATCAGCTTAGATACCTTACAAAAAGACCGTTTTAAAGAGCTAACCCGCAATGGCAAGATCGAAAAAACATTATCAGGAATTGATGCTGCCATTAAAGCTAATTTCAAAGCAATTAAACTCAATACGGTTATTCTTAAAAATAGAAATGACGATGAAATACTTGATCTCATCCAGTATGTGGAAGAACGTGGCATTGATATTAGCTTTATTGAAGAAATGCCATTAGGTGTTATTACTGAACATGACCGAGCCGAATCTTATTACTCAAGCGAACAAATAAAAGCAGATATTCGTCAGCAACACTCTTTAATTCGTAGCAGTGATAAAACAGGTGGCCCATCACGTTATTATCAACTAAATCAAGGTTCATCACGCGTGGGCTTTATCTCTCCACACAGTCATAATTTTTGTGATAGTTGTAATCGAGTACGCCTGACTGCGGAAGGTCGTTTATTACTGTGTTTAGGGCAAGAACATTCTGTTGATCTTCGCCGAGTCGTTCGTGCTAACCCACTTGATGACACACCACTACGTCACGCACTTATCCAATCGATGGATATTAAACCTAAAGGACATGAGTTTATATTAGATGAACAACCTCTCATCTTCCGTCATATGAGCTCTACGGGAGGATAAGATAAGAACTAATCATTCTCTTCCAACCACATCATCTGAATAGCTTCTAATATTTTCTCATTCGAGCGTTCTGGGTCATCCTTAAAATTTTCTAACTCTGTTACCCACTGGTGCAAATCGGTAAAACGTATATAACGTGGGTCTACGTCAGGGTGAGCATCAATTAAGTCTAGTGCTATATCCAGCGTATCTGTCCATTTTAATTCCATGATTTATTCCTAATGGTTCTCAGAGACCATGTTGATGGTGTACTTGGGTATTTCGACCACAAGATCATCTTTGGCGACTTTCGCTTGACAACTTAAACGTGAGTCGGGATCAACGCCCCATGCTTTATCGAGATAATCTTCTTCTAGGTCGGTGGCTTCTTCTAACGAATCAAAACCTTCGCGTATATAGACATGACAGGTGGTACAGGCACAAGATTTTTCACAGGCATGTTCGATTTCGATACCTGCTGCTAGTGCGGCATCACAGATTGTCATCCCTGTTTCTGCTTCTACTACTGCACCTTCTGGTGTTATTTCTTCATGTGGTAGGAATATAATTTGTGGCATCGTCGTTTGACCTTTTGTTACTCTTTAAATTTATCAATGTTCTGTCCCGCCATTGCGGTGCGGATATTTCCATCCATACGACGCGCAACATAAAACTCGGCTGCAGTTTCCATCGCTTTAATGGCATCTTTTATGCTGTCGGTATTTGCTGATTCTTTTGCTAAAACCAATGCCTCACGCGCCTTTAGCAGCACATTTCGCTCATCATCAGAGAGCAAAGTATCCGCATCGCTTTGCATGGCAGAATCTAATGCTTCAATTGTTCTATCGGCTTCGACCTGTTGCTCACGTAGTTTACGTGCTTCCATATCTGCTTTTGCATTGACCATTGAATCGGTAATCATGGTTTCAATTTCGGTATCACTTAAACCGTAGGAAGGCTTTACTTCAATACTCGATTTTGCACCTGTGGTTTCTTCTTCTGCGGTGACATTAAGCAAACCGTCTGCATCGACCTGAAACGTTACTTTAATACGTGCCGCACCTGCTACCATTGGCGGAATATCACGCAGTGTAAATTTCGCTAAGGAGCGGTTTTCTTCAACGGTTTCACGTTCACCTTGTAAGACATGAATAGTCATGGCATTTTGACTGTCTTTGAAGGTAGTAAATTCTTGTGCGCGCGTAATCGGAATGGTGGTATTTCGCGCAATAACCTTTTCGACTAAGCCCCCGTAGGTTTCTAAACCTAACGATAAGGGAATCACATCGAGCAGGAGCATTTCGGTATCAGGCTTATTACCCGCTAATAAATCCGCTTGAATGGCTGCGCCCACCGCAACGACTTTATCAGGGTCAATATCAACCAAAGGCGGTCTTGCAAAGAACTCCCCTACCCGCTCACGAATAATCGGCATACGGGTTGAGCCACCGACCATGACGACATCCATCACCTCGTCTTTATCAATATCCGCATCACGTAATGCGCGACGACAGGCAAACAGGGTTTTCTTTACTAATGGCTCGGCTAATTCTGCAAATTGTTCCGCGGTAAATGTATCACTCCAATCATTTATGCTGACATTAACTGTGTCAGATAAACTCAGTGCTTCTTTCACTCTACGGGCTTCGACTAAAACCTCGCGTAATTTTTGGGGATCATTGCTCGCGTGCTCACCCTGCTGTTGTAGTATCCATTCGGCAATAATATGATCGAAATCATCGCCTCCTAGCGCAGAGTCCCCTCCTGTTGCCAGTACCTCGAACACGCCTCTATTTAAACGCAAAATAGAAATATCAAACGTGCCACCACCTAAATCATAGACCGCTATTATTTTTTCATCAAAGTCTTCATCTTGATCTAAACCATAAGCGACTGCGGCGGCTGTTGGCTCATTTAATAGGCGATATACAGTTAAGTCGGCCAAACGTGCCGCATCTTTGGTTGCTTGACGTTGTGCATCATCAAAATAAGCGGGAACAGTAATTACCACACCTTTTAAATCGCCCCCTAAGGTATTTTCTGCGCGGGCTTTAAGTGTTTTTAGTATCTCCGCAGAGACTTCAATCGCGGAAATGTCGCCCGCGACGGTGTGAATTTTGGGGACTTGTGAGTCACTGTCTGCAAACTCATACGGCAGTCTGCCTGCCAGTGTTTTTATATCGTCAATACCGCGTCCTAATAAACGCTTGGCAGAGGATATGGTGTTGTTTAAATCAGTCACTTCCACAGCTTTCGCTTCTGAGCCAACAACGACGCGACCATCTGGCAGATAGCGCACGACTGAAGGAAGTAAATGCTCCCCCTTTTCATCAGCTAAAGTGCTTGCCTCACCACTGCGTACCGCAGCAACGAGGGAGTTTGTTGTGCCAAGATCAATGCCAGCAGCGAGACGATGCTCATGGGGAGCGGTTGACATACCAGGTTCTGATATTTGCAGTAAAGCCATAATATTTTATCTACAGGGATAACGTGGGGATTTGGCGGGCATTCTAACCATTCAGATAGCGTCTGTCGAAGTTATTTCATGCACATTCCTTAGGCAAATATTTCATCTTCAAGCTTTTCTTGCAAGCTTTTCACTTCATTAGCGAGACGCTCATAAAACTTCATTTTTAGAACCGCTTCTTTTGCTTCGACTAAATTCTTTTCTGCTAGATGTTTTGCAAACGCCGCTTCAATCTCATCTTGCTCTTGCTTGACTTGCTTGGCGATTGTATCCACTGCATCTAAAGGATCAGCAGATTGTGCGGCACTTTCTAAGGCTTCACGCTTTTCCATTTGATCCATTAAAAAATGCATATCGTGCGTGGTATCACGCTCATCATCAAAATCAACTTGATGCAGTGTAAGCAAATAACGCGCACGCAAACGGGGAGATTTTAATGTTTCGTTTGCTTCATTAATGTAGCCCGTGCTTTGTACTGCAATGCGTCGCTCTTGTTCGTTGCCATTGGCAAAACGGTCGGGGTGATATTCTGTTTGCAATGTACGAAAGTTTTTGGCTAATAATTGCTTATCCAGCGAATATTGAACAGGTAAGGAAAATAGCTCAAAAAAATTCTGTTTGAAATCTAAAGGCATTGGTAATCCCTAAACCGTAAAGCTTTCGCCACAACCACAACTACCGCTTTCATTTGGGTTAGTGAACTTAAAGCCTTCATTTAAACCATCTTTGGCGAAGTCCATCTCTGTACCATCTAAATAAACAAGGCTTTTAGGATCGACAATTAATTTAACACCATGACTTTCAAAAACGCTGTCGTGCTCATCTATCTCATCGGCAAATTCCATGACATACGCCATCCCCGAACAACCGTGTGTTTTTACACCTAAGCGCAAACCTACCCCTTTGCCACGGTTTTCTAAAAAAGAATTCACGCGTTCAGCGGCTACTTCCGTTAATGTAATTGCCATGTGAGTTACCTCTTTTTAATGATTACTGCTTACTCTGAAAATCATCAATTGCTGCTTTAATTGCGTCTTCTGCAAGTACAGAGCAATGTACTTTTACAGGAGGCAACTCTAGCTCTTCTGCAATTTCAGTATTTTTAATTTCTTTTGCTTCGTCTAATGTTTTGCCTTTTACCCATTCGGTTAAAAGACTAGAAGAAGCAATCGCAGAACCACAGCCGTAAGTTTTGAATTTAGCATCTTTAATGACACCATCATCGCCTACTTCAATTTGTAGTTTCATAACGTCACCACATGCTGGCGCACCAACCATGCCCGTGCCTATGTTTTTAGCGTCTTTATCTAACGTCCCTACATTGCGTGGATTTTCGTAATGATCGATTACCTTGTCACCGTATGCCATGTTATTTACCTCTTAAATATTCAGTTAAATTCTAAATTCATGATGATGTATTAATGTGCAGCCCACTCAACGCTACTTAAATCAATACCTTCTTTGTACATATCCCAGAGTGGTGAAAGATCACGTAGCTTTTCAACGGCTTTGCGTGTTTCTTTAATGGCATAATCTACTTCTTCTTCTGTCGAAAAACGTCCTAAGGTGAAGCGTAAGGAGCTATGTGCTAACTCATCATTACGTCCTAAGGCGCGTAATACATAACTTGGTTCTAAGCTGGCGCTAGTACAGGCTGACCCTGATGATACGGCTATACCTTTCAGCGACATCATTAAACTTTCACCTTCAACATGGTTAAAGCTGATATTTAAGTTGCCTGCTATACGCTGTTCTAAATCGCCGTTTACATAGACTTCTTCCATATCCTTAAAGCCGTCGTATAAACGATTACGCAAGGCAAGGATACGCTCGTTATCACTTTCCATTTCTTCTTTGGCTAAACGGAAGGCTTCTCCCATACCCACAATTTGATGAGTTGCTAAGGTGCCCGAACGCATACCGCGCTCATGTCCACCGCCGTGCATTTGTGCTTCGATACGCACACGCGGTTTACGACGCACATATAATGCACCAATGCCTTTTGGACCGTATATTTTATGTGCCGAGAAGCTCATCATATCGACTTTTAACTCATCCATATCAATCGCTACTTTACCTGCGCTTTGTGCGGCATCGACATGAAAGACTATTTTCTTCTCACGACAGATTTCACCAATGGCTTTTATATCTTGGATAACCCCTATCTCATTGTTTACGTGCATAATTGAAACAACTGTGGTGTCATCTCGTATGGCTGCTTTAAACACGTCTAAATCTAATAAACCATTATCTTTAGGGTCAAGATACGTCACCTCAAAGCCCTCACGCTCTAGCTGACGACAGGTATCTAATACCGCCTTATGCTCTGTTTTCATGGTGATGATGTGTTTGCCACGACGCTGGTTAAAGTGCGCTGCACCTTTGATGGCTAAGTTATCAGATTCTGTTGCACCACTTGTCCAGACGATTTCACGCGAGTCAGCATTTATAAGTGCGGCGACATCGGCACGCGCTGCCTTTACCGCGTCATCACTTGCCCATCCAAAAGAATGACTATTTGATGCGGGGTTACCAAAAACACCGTCTAATGTTAAATACTGCATCATTTTTTCGGCAACACGTTTATCAACGGGTGTGGTTGCAGAATAATCCAGATAGATTGGGGTTTTTAACTCGCTCATAATTGGCAATCCTTTTATAATATGCTTGCTAATAAGTTTATTTGCTAACAGCTTGCTAGGCTTGTTTTAATACTTTTTCATCATCTTGTCTTGCCGCCACTTCTAATACATCACGGTGCGACATCATCTCCTCAAGAGAAATATCATCAAGAAACGATTGAATGCGACGACTTAAATCCATCCATAAATTATGGGTTAAACAACGCTCATCTTGCTGACAGTTTCCTTTGCCACCACAATTAGAGAAATCGACATTTTCATCAACCGCCATAATAATTTCAGAAACCGCTATTTTAGATGGCGCACGGCTTAAACGATAACCACCGCCTGGCCCGCGCATACTACTCACTAGACCTTGCTTACGTAATTTAGAAAAAAGTTGTTCTAGGTAAGAAAGAGAAATATCTTGACGCTCTGAAATCTCAGCCAGCGAAACGGGCTTGTCATCACAATGCAACGATATATCTAGCATCGCAGTTACAGCATAACGGCCTTTGGTAGTTAATTTCATAGAAGAATCATTCTCCGCAGCATTGTCTATCTCTATTTTCAACGAGCTATAGACTCTCATAACCCATTGTAGGGATATTCTTTGGGGGTAAACACTGATACCTTTCGTTTATCAGTATTTGCTAATGCTTGCATAGTAGAATACCTGACAAAGGCAGTCAAGTATTACCACAATCTATCTCGTGCTTATTGCTCTCTACCCCATCATCAAAGCCTTCTGCTTTTATTTGTGGCAATGGCTCTAATTCCAGTTTTCCTCCTAAGCGACGTATTTGCGTACACATTTTATCCATGCGCTCATCCATTTTATGGATATGATCCAGCATTCTATTGACCGTATTGGACACAGGATCAGACATATCCTGCGTTGCACCATAGGCATCAAAGCCCATTTTTCTGGCTAAATCTTCACGCTTTCTCTGTTTATCAGAGCGTGGCACAACCTCACGAGCAGGCACACCCACAACCGTGGTATTTGTCCGCACCTCCTTTACCACCACCGCATTCGAACCTACCCGCGCACCATCATTAATCATAATTGGACCAAGTATTTTAGCCCCTGCCCCTATCACCACATTATTCCCCAAGGTAGGATGACGCTTGCCCTCTTGCCAACTTGTCCCGCCTAAAGTAACCCCATGATACAAGGTACAATCATCACCAATTTCAGCCGTCTCACCGATCACCACCCCCATACCATGATCAATAAAAAAGCGCCGTCCAATCTCAGCACTAGGATGAATTTCGATACCCGTAAATAAACGCGCAACATTAGAAAGCACCCTTGCCAACCACTTAAAACCTTTCTCCCATAAAGCATGAGAAATTCGATGGGTGATCGTTGCATGAACGCCAGGGTAGGTTGTTAAAATCTCAAACGTATTACGTGCCGCAGGGTCGCGGTCGAAGACGCAGGAAACATCTTCTTTGATATGTGAAAACATCATTTCACTCCAAATGTACTCGTGCTATTAAGATGGGAAGCTAGGAAAAAGATTTAAACATATTTATATGACAAGAGAAATGGATCAAGCAAAACATTCTGCTATGCTACGCTTTTACTATTCAGGAAATCAATTTTGACAATAAACACACTACGCAAAGCCGCACTTATTGAAGGCACAACGCTTGTCTTATTAGTGCTAATCGCTTTGCCATTGAAATACTATTATGGCTACCCTGAAGCCGTTCGCATAATGGGCCCGATTCATGGCATGGCATTTCTAGGATATGTCTTTATCCTCACCTCATCCCTTAGTAAAAATCAGATCACCTTGGCAAAATGGATGATTGCTTTATTCGCAGCTTTTATCCCTTTTGGTAGTTTTATTTTTGAACGCTTTATGCTTAAAAATACAAACCCTATAACAAATGACTGATACACACCCTACTTTGTTTGCCGATGGCAATGATGCCATTGCGTGGGCGGCTCAGGATGCGGGGGTTGATTATGTCGCTCACTATCCTGGTTCTCCTGTGAATCGCGTCATTAACGTTTTAGATGCCGAAAAAAACCAGTATAACTATCTCATTAATCACGCCTTAAATGAACATATCGCGGCTCTTTCCTGTATGGGGGCGAGTTTGTGCGGAGCGCGCTCCTTAGTGGTAATGAAGCATGTGGGATTAAATATTGCGGCAGACCCTCTTAACTATTCTGCGGTTTGTAAAATTAAGGGCGGTATGGTTATTGTCGTTGGCACTGACCCAGGAGCGCGCACCAGCACAGGGGAGGAAGATGTTCATTGGTATGCGCCGCAATTTAATCTGCCCTTATTAGAACCCGCCACGGTGCAGGGTGTTTATAAGTGCGTCAAACAAGCGTTTAGCATCTCAGAACAACTACAGTTGCCCGTATTAGTGTTTGTTGCAGGAAGAATTGCGTATCAATCTAGTCTCATTACCCGCCAGCCAGAAACACACAAAAAACGTCCTTTTGTCTTTAAAAAAGATCCTGAAAATTTGATTAATGTCGGTGCAAAAGCGGTGCGTAATCATCGTGATCATCTATTACGCTTACAAACACTGCATCAGCAATCTCAGCAACTCTTTAGTACACATTTCAATCCCCAAGCCCGCATTGGCATTGTGACACGCGGGGCAAGTTATAGCGTCTGCTATGAAGTCATTGAATCACTCGGTTTAAGCGCACAGCTTCACCTGCTTAATATTGAATTAAGCTATCCGCTTAATCTTGCTGATTTTATGCAATTTGCACAGCATAAGAACAAAATTATTATCGCCGAAGATCAGGATGGTTTTTTAGAAACCATGATCAAACGCGAAGCCTTTGGCAAAGTAAGCTGTGAGATACAAGGTAAAGATATTTTTCCCGCTTGGGGAGAATTGTCTAGTAGCTTATTGAGTGATTATTTTTCTAAAATATTTAACGTCACCCAGCCCCATAACGCATTATCACTGAAAATAGACTGCCCAGAACGCGCAGGTAGTTTTTGTGAAGGTTGTCCGCATCGTTCTTCTTTTTATGGCATTGATGCGGCGATAGGTGATGGCATTATTGGCGGTGATATTGGATGCTCCTCCTTGCCACCGCATCGTACCGACTGGTTATTGTGTATGAATGCAGGGATCGGTATTTCGCAAGGAATCGCGCACTTATTACCAGATCAAGCACTGGTTTCTACGGGTGGAGAAGGCAGTTTTTTTCATGGCGGATTAATCTCTTTGCAAAGCGCGGTAGAAAATAATATCAATCTTACCCATATTATTTTTGATAATCGCAGTGTCGCAATGACAGGGCATCAAGACTCGCCTACCTCCTCAGACAAAACAGATTTAGGCAAGCTACTAGAAGGGATCGGGGTTCAAACCATCTTTAAGGTCAATGCCTTTATCTCCTCAGAATTAACAGAAGCCATTCAAACTGCCGCTAAAATAAAGGGTGTAAAAGCCATTTGGGTGCAAGGAGACTGCGCCCTACAGCCTAATACCGAAGCATTGCGCCGTTTTAAAGAACGACGTTTATTTATCCATAATGATCTGTGTGCTGGTTGCACGCTGTGTTATGAAAAATTGCAATGTCCTGCGATTATTAAAGCAGTCGATAAAACATTACAGATTGATTTAACTCGTTGCCGTCGTTGCACCGCTTGCTTGGATGTATGTCCCAATAATGCCATAGAGGTGATTGATCCTTATGTCGAACCCCCGAATAGCGAAGACCGTTAACCTCATCATTGCAGGCATTGGCGGGCAGGGAATTAACAGTCTTGCTAAGGTGTTAGCAGAATTTATTATTAGTTCTGGATACCACTGTCAGTTCACCATTCACAAAGGTGGCGCACAATCATTAGGGTCTGTCTATGCCGAATTTAGAATCAGTAAAGACACCTTAAGCGTATTAGGACAAGGGATTCCTACGGGTCAACTCGATAGTTTAATTGCACTCGAACCATGGGAAGCCTTGCGCCATTTACCCTTAGCTCATAGCAATACCTCACTCTGGGTCGAAACCAAAGCGATGCCTTTCTTTATAGAACGATCCAAACAACAGGCAATAGAATCCCCCCAACAACAGCTTAATGCCTTACCTTTAACAGTACATTGGAAAGCATACCAAGAGATCGCGCAACAACAATCAGGTACGCCTAAGATGGCTAACTATTATGCTGGGCTTGATTGCCTGACTTCTTTATCATGCGCGTTTGTTGAAACCTCTCCCCCCTTTGAAAGAGCTGTTTTTGATACACTGTTTTTTAGTCTGATCAAAAAAGCGAAGAGAACATAAAAATGCCAACAGTCACCCCGTTAAGCCGACCTGCACAACACTGGATTCCCTTTAATGATGAACGTGCTGAATGCCGTTTATGCCCACGTCATTGCCGTCCTAAAAATGATCGCATGGGTTTTTGTGGCGTGCGGGGCACGGTAAAGGGCGAAATTCGTAGCTTTAACTACGGACAATCACTGGCAGCGACAGAAGAAATAATTGAAACAGAAGCGGTTAATCACTTCAGCCCTGGTGCAAGAATTTTAAGCATGGGTAATGTCGGCTGTATGATGGCGTGTTCCTTTTGTCAAAATTGGGAAACCTCACAAATTCAGCATCTTGATCATAAAATAGTGCGCCATTACACCCCCGAGCAATTGGTTGAAATGTGTCTGGAAAACGATATTCCTATTATTTCGTGGACTTATAACGACCCTGTGGTCTGGCATGAATTTGTGGTAAAAACCTCCACACTCGCACAAAAAAATGGTATTAAAACACTGTATAAATCCGCCTTCTATATCGAGGAAGCGCCTGTTAATGAGCTATTAGAATGTATTGATATTTTTAGCCTATCACTCAAATCTTTAAATGCCGAATTTTATCAAAAACACACCAAAGCCAAACTACAACCCGTGCTTGAGCGCATCAAACAGATCGCCGATTCAGGGGCGTATTTAGAACTAAGCCAACTGGTGATTCCTGAATTAAATGATCAAGATGAAGATATTGAACAAACCATTGACTGGGTGATTGAAAATGTAGGGGCAGATGTGCCACTGCACTTTGTCGCGTTTCACCCAGCCTACCAATACACCCATGTTGAACGCACCGATATTACCACCCTCAAACGCGCACGCAAATTAGCCCTAGCCAAAGGAATGACGCATATTTACCTCGGCAATGCCTATGAAGCCGACTTAAATAATACCGCCTGTCAATCCTGTGGTACGGTGTTAGTAAAGCGTTATGGGCTACATGCCACGCTACAGAATCTTGATAAGCACTCCTGTTGTACGCAATGCGGGACGCAATCACCTATTATTGAGCCAATGATCAACAAGCCATTGTCAATACAGAAAACACCCACAACAAAACAACTACAAATCAACTGGACAGATGAAGTCCAAAGCGCACATATTTTACAAAGCAAAGGGAATGGTGGCAAAGATAGCTTACTCATTCACTCGCTAAATGATGAATTTACCGTCGTCAAAGAACTCTCAAAGAGGCTAGATCGCTTTATCGTCTCGCGCCGTTCCGACAAGGAAACAGGCATTATTATTAGCTGGGATTCAGACTGTGAATATCAACCTTTAGAAGTATTAGACCGAGCGCATTATCCTGTTAGCTTTTTATAAGCTGTAGGTCGGGTTACGTTATTCTAGGAGGCTGGAGCCTCGTAACCAGCTAAAAATTATGATGTGATATTTTGTTCTATAGATATTCATTTATTAAATCTCCTTTGTAGGGTGGGCAGTGTTTTTTGCCCACCAGTTGCAGGGATTTGGTGGGCAGAGAAGATTACCCACCCTACACTTATTAATATTAGATACCCTCACTATGAAAAATCAAAACGCTGAAACACAAGCGCTCCACTTTCGCATCGACAATGCCAAAACGCATCCTGTTGCTACCCCTATCTACCAAAACAGTGCTTTTACTGCCGACTCACCCTATTTCTATACCCGCAAAAGTAACCCCAATAGCGTAGAGTTTGAAGGTGCACTGGCTTTATTAGAAGAATGCAAGCAGGTGGTCAGCACTACGACGGGCATGTCGGCCATTATGCTGGTCTTACAACAACTGCGCCCTGGTGATCATCTGGTGATTAATCAGTATATTTATGGATGCAGTTATAAACTGTTTCAACGCTACGCCGAGCAGATGAATCTAACCCTTTCTATTTTAGATTTATCCACCCGTGCAGGGCGTGAGGAAATTCCTGATAACGTCTCAATGGTGTTATTTGAAACACCAACCAACCCTTTTCTAAAAACCATTCCGATTCAAGAAGTCGCCGATATTACCGCACAAAAAAATCCTCAAGCCTTAGTGGTGGTTGACAATACGTGGGCAACCCCTCTGTTTCAAAAACCACTACAATGTGGCGCACACCTCTCATTAGCCAGCGCCACCAAATATATATCAGGACACAGCGATGTGATGGGCGGATTTATTGCCACAAATGACGCGCAATTAGCAGATAATTTACTGCAATCCCGCTTTTATTCAGGCGCAATTTTAGATCCCAATAGCGCATGGCTATTACGCCGTAGCCTACACACCTTCCCTATTCGTATGCGTGAGCATGTGCGTATTACAGAAGACTTATACCAATTTCTTAAAACACGAGACGAGGTAAAAAAGATCTACCTGCCAGAAACATCCACAAAACAATTACAACACTATGGCGGGATACTCTTTTTTGACTTTAGCGAAGCGTATCAACAACATTATGTGTTGTTTAGAGATGCCTTATCACTCTTTGATACAGGCACAGGAATGGCGTGTGTCAGCTCAATGGTGGCACAACCGTGGTCAGGCAGTCATGCCTCACTTTGTGATAGCGAAAAGCGTGATATGGGTATTAATACAGGACTGGTAAGATTATGTTTTGGCTTAGAAAATGCAGATGATTTAAGAGCCGATTTAGAACGTGCTTTTTTAGCATTGCATTGATTGCTGTCTAGAAAAATGAGCCGACACGGTGTCGGCTCGTAACGCTAGAGCTATTCTCTTTTGTAGGGTCGGTGTAGCTTTGCGAAACCGACCATGATACTGCTCGAACTTGGTCGGTTCCGTAAACTTCACCGACCCTACGCCTACGATTAAAAAAGTGTAAACTACTTTTAATTCAGGTGAAGAGTGTCAAAACAAGGCGATAAAATGAAAACAAAGATAAAGGATAAACACAACAAGCCTTTCCCGTGGCGACTTAGCATTTTCCCCTTGCTAGAGTTTATTTTTTTTCTACTCGCTTATTCTAGTAATCATTATTTCATCTCTTTTCTATTGATCCTTGTAGCGAGTATTTTATTAAGTTTTAGCGTTCATATCTTCTTCCATGAATGTGTGCATTTACAAAAAAAATATCCTACGCCCATCAATATACTCTTTAGTTTATTATTAGGCATGCCCTTTGATGGCTACCGTGTGCATCATTTTAATCATCATACTTATAGCAATGGACTAAATGATTTTTCATCCACTTGGCATTTCTCCAAGGGTACAAAAACAGCGTATTCCGTTTGGAATTATTGCTTCGCTTGGCTACGGCAAGTGCTACGGCTAATCCGCTCCCCAAACCCTTTTGATCCCGCTTGGGGAGAGTTAGCGCCTATTAAAACCCGTATTCAACCACAAAAAATGGCTTTATTTATATGTATAATTATCTTAGCGTTGGTTAGCCTAAAAGCCTTAATACTCTATTTTTTACTGATCTATTTTGGCTGGGTCTTCACCTCACTGCATAACTATGGTCAACACCCACCCATAGCGGAAGAGCCTATTTGTACTTATGCAAATAAACGCTTTAACACACTATTTTTTAATAATGGCTTACACTGGGAGCATCATAACAAGCCATGGTTAAGCTGGAATCACATAGAGTTAGACGCTAACAGTCCACGCATTCAATACGCACATTTAATTAACCCCTTTTTTGAGAAAAGCCATGACCGACAAGATACCACTGAGCAGTAATAACAAAGAAAGCACCTCCTCTCCTCGCACATCGACACTCTTTAAAATTGGCAAAGTGCTACTCATTATTTTAGGTGTTATCGTCGGTATTATCTTGCTTGCTTTACTTGCTCTTTATATCACTTGCTCCGCTTAGTAGTATTAAGGAACACATACGCCCCCCCACACATGCTAAAAAATGATAAAAAGGGGAATTGATCACAGTCTGGAAAATATTCTTTATTAAAATATCCCGTGTATCCATTAGGAATGCCTATATAAGGATTGATACCAATAATCCTTATTATTAATACCTTTCATGGTGCAATAATTGAAACTGATTAAAAATTAGTTAAGCTAAAAAAAGGAGGGAGTGATCATGGGACTTTTAAGTAATATTACAGGATTTGGGCGACCAAAAAATACAGGAGCAAGTGCTGTTTTTGGTTTTTTATTTCTCTTTATCTCTAGCATTGGTCTTTGGGTTAACGAAGGCAGAAGTGTGGATCAAATGGATGCACTTTATGAAATGCAACAGGCGATAACCACCCTGCCCGATACAAAAATTCATCCTGATTTAGATAAAAAAGCGGTTCTTATTCAAGGTAAAGTCAGCGCAACATCGCCCGCAAAAGACCCTGAGTTTAATATCTCCTCTAGCAATAGTCTGGCGCTACAACGTATTGTGGAGATGTATCAATGGAAGCAACACAGCAGGGCTGAATCTAAACATGAAACAAGTTATGAGTACTCTAAGGAATGGTCATCCGAACCCATAGACTCAAGTACATTCAAGGAATCAGAGGCGCATTACAACCCATCTTTTCCTTACCCAAATGAGATATTTTCAACAGAAGCAAAGATTGGTGACTACATACTCTCAAAAAGTGTGCTTGCTAAGATACCATTTTCTAACACCTTAGGTTTATCATCATTTCCAGATACCATTAATAATGCTAAAAACCATAAAAGTTTTTTATTTATAGGTAAAGATGTCAATCAACCTAGCATTGGCGATGTTAAAATCAGCTACAAAACAGCCGCTGAAGGTATCTATAGTATTGCCGCAGCATCTGCAAACAAATACTTGACTGACTTTACCACTGAAAATAATAAATCCTTATCTTTTGTGCGACAGGGCATTGTTCCTGCTACTAAGATTTTTGCAGATGAGCAAGCAAACAATACAACATTAACATGGATATTACGCTTTACTGGGCTGTTTGTTATGTTTCTCAGCTTTTCTGGAATTTTGAATTATTTCACAGGTTTTGCAGATTATATTCCTGTCATTGGGCCCTTACTGAGTGGAGTAAAAAGCGTCATTGCAGGTGTGCTTACACTTATTTTAGGCTCGTTTGTCATTGCAATCGCATGGTTTAGTGCAAGACCTATTCTTTCTATTTCAATTCTTATCATTGGTGGCATTATTGCCTTTTTATTAAATAAATTTGCTCCGAAAAGAAAAGTTGCTGACAACACTAAAAATGCCTCAACCGCAACAACATCGCCCCATTCTTAAAGGTAGCCTGCGTTGAGGTACGAAACGCGGGAATATAATCAATCTACAAAACCTGTGTTTCGCACACTCAACACAGGCTACGCGCTTATATGCTATAGATATTCACTTAAATAATTTCCCTTCGACTCCGCTCAGGGAGCTGGTTCCCTGAGCGGAGTCGAAGGGAATAGAAATTTAATATGTGAAAGACTATAGACCTCATTTTTATGAGGCATTACATGGACGTTGCTGTTTTCTATACTCGGTATATAATCAAAAGACGAACCACAAGGAGGTAGCATGAAAAACACTGAATTATCACTAAATGACAAGCTTTCACAAAAGCCGTCACTGTTCACTAATATCTTATTAACGATTGCAGTCTTGGGAGTAGCCATTGCGGTTGCATCTATCATGGGTTGTTCTGTTCCATTTAGATAATATCAAGTGGATACTAATCTTCTTCATCATCACCAAGAAATATTGAGCGCAGGTAGTCGTTTAACGTATCAGTTCTTTGTCATCCTTGCGATGTTGATTGGTGGCTGGTTGATTCGACGCGACTCTGAAACATGGGCAATCACTCCCGTGCAACGCTGGAGCTTGCTCGCGGTTGCTTTTAGCGGTGCGCTAATCGGTTCTGCTGTCCCTGCTTTTTTCTCTGGTGGTTTAGTAGAGCAGCTTACGCTGGTAACACCTATTACCCCTAAAACGGTAATGGGTGGGATTTTGGCATCATTTCTTTTTGTTGTCGTCTATAAAAAAATTACACACAATCATTTTGATACCAGTGATGGTTTTGCCAGAGGCTCAATCGCAATGATGGCAATTGGACGCATTGGCTGTATTTTTCAACATTGTTGTTACGGTAAAGAAGCCTCATGGGGGCTGGACTTTGGCGATGGTTTATCGCGTATTCCCGTACAATATTTTGAAGCGATTGGGCTGTTTGCTATCTTCTATCTTATTCAACATTTGCATGAGAAAAACCTATACGCAGGTCGGCGTTTATTTATTGTTTTCGCACTCTATGGCTTACTACGTTTTGGCTTAGAGTTTTGGCGTGAACAAATAGCGAATATCTACTTTGGTATTGGTTTTTATCAATGGATTGCGGTTTTAATTCTGATAACAGGTATATGGCAGATTTTACGGCGCACACCTTCTGCAACAACACTTAAACTATGAGTTTTTCCCAAGAAGTGCTTTCTCCTGCACTTCAATCACGCCGTTTACTCTGTCAGCCGATTAAAGACCATCATCAACACACCTTGATAACGATCAATAAAAAACCGCTCAAAACATGGTCAGTCAGTTTGGGTGATGCGTTAATTTTTGATTACTCAGGCTTACAGGCGATTAAGCAGGCTATTCAAAGCTATCATGGCAATGCCGAGCAACTTCATTTTAAATTACAACTATCAGAACAAGCCATTCGTGATTACTACAGCCATAGTCATTATCTTGGCACCGATGGATTAATCACACTTCCTATTATTGCGATAAAAAATACAGCCTCTCAAAATGAAGGCTCCGTTATTGATGCCTCTATTGAAACATTATTAATCACATTGGAGGAGCTATCGACTCCCACGCATTCCCCAATATCATTAACCCCGCCCGATATAAATAGCACTCCACTTGCATTACTTATGCCTTATAACTGTGATCATGATGTCTTATTTGCCAATCAAATCGCTATTTTTGCCAATCTTAAGCAACACTTAAAATATTCGCCATTCAGTTGGCTAAAAGCATTGTTCTCACGCCGAAACACCAACTTAAAAAAACGCATATCGCTAGCTTGGAAACAGATTCATCCCAGCGCAGAGATTCATCCCAGCGCTATTATAGAAGGCTCTATAATTGGTGCAGGATGTCGTATTGGGGCGTATTGCGTGGTTCGCTATAGCGTCTTAGGAGAAAATATTCAGTTATACGATGGTGCAAAAGTAGAATTTTCAGTGGTCGATAAAAACAGCAGTCTACTGCATGATCTGGTGTTATACCGCTGCTTAGTGGAGGAGGAAGTTTTTCTTATTCACGGTCCGTATCAATTCTCATTTTTTCAGCGAGAAAGTGCTGCATTTGCAACGATTATGATGGACTATCGCCCAGATAATAAACCCATACGCATTAATACCGCCAACGGTGTGCGTGATTATCAGGGGAGATTTTTAGGTGCATTACTCGAAGAACAGGCGAGAGTTTTTGCAGGGACATTGACCGCACCTGGTATTACCATTCCTAAAGGGCGACAAATTACTTGTGATATTAAACATATTACGACGGCTAAGAGACTATGAAATACCCTAATATCGCCTAATTCTAAGTCGGTTTGTTGTTTTTGATAAATTGATTAATGCCTTCATTATTTCCATCTCACGTTGCATTTCTTCATACGCTTTACTGCCGACTATAGCGGTTTTTAGCTTTTCTTTCGCGTGATCCATCGATGCTTTCGCTGCTTCTGCATCTAACTCTTCCGTCCGAATAATCGTATCAGCCAAGACCGTTACTAAATTAGGCTGTACTTCGACAATGCCACCTGAAACAAATAAACTTTCTTGCTCACCACTGATGGTCGAGTAATGCATTTCTCCAGGTTTTAAAGATGAAAGAAGCGGGGCATGACCAAGAAAAACAGTAAAACCACCCATCTCTCCTGAGACAGTAACTTCTGTTATTTCACCATGAAAAATCTCATGATGAGTATCAACAACATTAAGGTATAAAGTCTTTTTCATAGATAGTTACTTTGGCTAAATAATTAGAATAGCGACATTAATACTCCCGCAATATAAGAATCCGTGAGGCAAATGCGGATATGAGGGATAAGATATTGGTTTCACAGTGAAATTAAAAAATCTTAGCTTCACCCATAGGTTAAGCGGGTATTTTTTAAATCACTGTGGAATCAATAGCTTGTTCATCATACCGTAGTTGCCTCACGAATTCAGGAGTATTAGAAGATAATGAGCAACTTATCGTTGCACCCAATAAGGGCGGTCTTTTTCTTGTAAAAAAGTTTCGGCATTTTCACCTTGTAAAATAGCTAATGTGGATAGCATTCCTGCTTCGGTACAATTAGGTGCGGCGATGGTAACGGTGCGCGGGGAGTTAGTAACGGGGAAGCCTGTAAGGGCATTGATAATATGTCCGTATCGTGTGCCGTTATAGCGTATTGATTTATAGACATCGCCAGAGGTTGCTATTGCGCCTTTTGCAAGGGGTATCTCTTTCCAGACTTTACCGCCGCCTTGTTTGGTTTCGATACCAATTTTCCACGGCGAATTATCGGCTCTTGCGCCTTTTGCTACCACATCACCGCCAAGATTCACCAATACACTCTGCCCTAATGACGCTGGCGCGAGTGCGGCACATAAATCTGCGGCGTATTCTTTACCAATACCACCAAAATCAATCTGCATCCCTTGGGGTAGGGTAATGTGTTGCTGATCGTATTTAATTTTCTCCCAGCCAACAAAGGCTAATATCTCATCCACTTGCTGTTGCGTTGGGATGGATTGCTGTTGATTAAAATGCCAAAGGGTGCGGAAGATGCCACTACTAATATCAAATTTCCCCTTGCTTTCTTGCCAAAGCACATCGGAAAGCTGTAATAAATGATAGGTTTCCTCATCAATTAAAACAGGCTCGCCATTGGCATGATTGATATTATCTAGGGTGGAAGCCGATAGATAACGGGAATATTTTTGCTCAATACGCCAGACTTCTTGCGCCATGCGATAGATGGCTTTTTGAATACTCACATGGTCTTGATGCTCAATAAAAATAGAACAAGGGTTTGCCATTGCGCTAAAATGACCGATAACAACAGACCCTTGTATTTCAAAGCGTATCTTGCCTATATGCTCTCCTGCCATGCTTAAAACTTCACACCGATTGATAACATAACCGCATTAAATCCAGGGTTTGCATCAAAACCTGACTGCCCAGTGGTTAAAGAAAGCTTGGTTGGTTTTTGTGTATACGCCTCTCCCGTCACCCACCATTGACGATGATTAGGCTCTCCCCAGCGATAGGTTGCACCTAGTGTATAAGCATCAAATTCTGCTAGACGGTAATCTGCGGAGGCATATTGCGGCAAGGCAGCCGATGCATCTAGTTGAGGTTGATAAAAATCAGCCGCAC
>QOAQ01000045.1 GCA_003972955.1 Aquificaceae bacterium | reverse complement strand
CAGAAATTACCCTCAAATATGAAGCCAATAAGCGAGTCCGTCAGCACCTGATAGACTTTATTAAAGAGCAATCATCCGCTTGTAGGAAGGGGTGTGACCTGTTTATAATGTTTGCGCTATAATCCTCTGATATCATTACTCAAAAAATTAGAGGTTAGTTATGCCAACACTTGTCCAAAATCCTGATGGAAGTATTACAGTTTCAGTTACGTTTAAACTCACAGGTAGTATGCTGGAAATGGAAAATAGCATCTTGGATGCCGTTAATGAGGTGGGGTGTATTGGAACAAAAGAAGCACTTAAACAATTTGATACCAATGGTATGCCCTTGATCAGAGAAGGCTCCAAATGGACGAGTCGAAATAAAGATTCTAAAACGTATCAGACGCCTTATGGTAAAGTGAAGATAAAACGACACGTTTACCAAAGTTCAAAAGGGGGTAAAATCTACTGTCCTCTAGAAGATAGCGCCCGTACGGTGTATACCGCCACACCTAAATTTGCCCAACAGCTTTCCCACAAATATGCCCAAGGAAATGTAAGAGCCGTCTGTCAGGATTTAAAAGAAAATCATCATCGAGTAATTGCTAAATCCACCGTACAAAATATTACCGACTGGGTTGGTAGTCTTGCCTGTGCGAAAGAAGAAGAATGGGACTATGAATTGCCCGCCATTGATGAGCCAATTAACACCCTTGTTTTCAGCCTTGATGGTGCTTATCTTCTCATGGCTCAGGACGGATACCGTGAGGCGATGGTGGGTAATATTTCTTTATACAACAGCGAAGGAGAACGTCAGCACACAATCTATTTTGGAGCCGCGCCTGAGTATGGAAAAGCTAGCTTTAAAAAACGTTATGAAATAGAAATACAGCGTTTAAAGATGCGCTACCCCGATGCACTTTGTCTCGGCATAGCGGATGGTGCAAAGGATAACTGGACGTTCCTTGCCCCTCATGTTGATCAGCAGCTACTCGATTTTTATCATGTCACTGAGTATTTAGCTAATGCCTCCCATGCTGTTTATCCAAAAAAAGATCAAAAAATAGCGCGTAAGCAATGGCTCTCAGCGGCTTGTCATCAACTGAAACATGAGCCACAAGCAGCCCAAGCAATCTATGATGAATTAGATAAGATAGAAGCCAGTAAATTACCAGAAAAAAGACAACAAGAACTGAAAGCAACTTGTACCTATTTTAAAAATAACAAAGAGAACAGAATGGATTATGCAAAGCATGTTAATGAAAACTTACCGATTGGTTCTGGTGTAACAGAAGCCGCTTGTAAAACACTCGTCAAACAAAGATTATGTGGTTCAGGTATGCGATGGAAGAAACGGGGTGCAAGAATTGTTTTGAGTTTACGTGCATTAGTCCAAACGACTAATCGATGGCAGGCATTTTGGGATAAAATAAATCAATTTGGTGTGCAATTTCAGAATGCATAACATTATATTGAAGTCACACACATCCTCTTTTCTCCATGCGGAAACAACGGGATCTGGCATATAAAAAGCAAAACCAACAGGGAAAGTGATGGTTTCAGTTACGAGCAACAAAAGAACAATCGTTTGCCCATTAACATAACCGCCTGTTGCTTTATCTTTTTGCTTGTGAGCTTTGTGAATAAAACGAGTTCGTTTAGAACGTGCTCGATCAGATTCGTCAAGAACAAGTGTTCCTTTTGTGATTCCATGCTGTTTTAAAATGGTTATCACGCTTGCTCTGAAAAGCAATTCCCACGCAATTTTAGCATGATGGAGCATCCATGATAACGCGGAGCTTTTATAAGAACCTAAACCTGCTCTTTCAAATTTTTCCCAATTAACCGCATTCAGCATCAAAATTTCCATTAGACAAAAACCTAACCATGTCTTTTGAGTAGCCGTTAATTTTGCATTGGGTTTTAGTTCTCGTAGTGCCTCATCTAAAGAATCTATGAATTATTTTATAAAGGAGGCAGATGTTTTAATCAGCATAAATTTAGGTGAAACAATAAGTGACTTTGACGGTTGGAATAATATCAAAACTATTTGGCTTTTGCTGGCTTAAAAACTGGAGCATCGAGATATACGTTCCTAAACAGGTTTAACTCATCTTACTTACAAAGTGACTGAGCTGCAGTAATCCACATAGAAACCATTTCTTGTGTTGGTGTTTCTTTCATACGTTGTTGTGCTTTATTAACACTTTCTATCTTACTTGTTAATTTATCAGCATCTTTAATCGAAAGTTCTTTAACTGATGTTATTCCTGAGAAAAATAGCAGATCGGCAAGTTGCCCGTCTATTCCTTCAACTCTTATCAAATCAGCCATTTGACACCAAGATTTTACAATCTTTTCATTCAGCATCATTGCTTTCGCTATATTTTTTTCATAATCCGTATTGGTACACTTATTCAATAATTTAGTAGTGGTATGAATACCCATTGCACGCAAACGCTTACCATAGCCTTTACCAATACCGTCAATTTCCTCTATATCGTAATCATTTTTTTGAGTATTACTTAAGTTATCTTTTATTTCATTTTTTAGTGTTTCAGGTTTTTCTGATGATTTTTTAGTGACCTTATCTTTTTGAATAAACTCAAGTTTATCTGTTAATCGTGGACTCAATGTTGTTGCGTATATAATCCATTCTGCCACTGTAGCAGTATCGGGTGCTATTTTTACACAATGCTCTTTTTCATTAACTGCAAACATCTTTTCACTTAATGGCTTAGCTTTTTGTTTAGCTAAGGATTGAACTGAATGTATACCTGAAAATTCTAGTAGCTCTGCATATTGCCCATCAATACCATCAACTCGAAGTAAATCACTCATACTCACCCAAGATCTAACAATCCAACTTTTCTGGTTTAATTTATTCGCAATATCATGTACACCTGCGGGGGATGTTGCTTTATTTAACAAGTCTGTTGTTGTGGAAATATTAAAGATTCTTAACTTCTCTCCATAAACGTTTCCAATACCTTCTATTGTTTCTATTTCATACTCATTGCTTGGCTTAGCAGTAGTGTCACTAACTACCGAGGATGTCATAAGAGACTGAGGCTTTGAACTCGGTTTTAATAAAGCTTTCTTAGTCGTTGATTTTTTACTCTCAGTTGAAATACCTTTAACGACCTTCTTTGGCTTTATGATCTTCTCTTTCTTTTTTGTAGATTCTTCTGGATTAGACGTTATTGATTTTTTATTGCTATTCTCGACTAATGCAATGGTGGTTTTTTCGTTCTCTACGTCACTCACCTTAAGCATCTTTTGATTAGCCTTTAAATCAGCGCTTAAAACCTCAAGCTCTGCTTCTTTTAAAGCTAAACGACCCTTTAATTTTTTGGCTTCTTTATCGTACTCTATTTTCTCTTTATTACTTTCAGCGACCTTTGCATCATTGCTTGATAAATTCTCTTTAATTGACTGAGCTTCATCTTCGCTCTTTCGTAACTTTCGTTTTAAAGCTTCAACTTCCTTATCGCACTCTATTTTCGCCTTATTACTTTCAGCTATTTTTGCTTCGCTACTTGATAGATTATCCTTAATGGACTGTGCTTCATCTTCACTTTTTTGTAGCTTTAATTTTAAGTCTGCAATTTCTTTGTCGCATTCTATTTTCGCCTTATTACTTTCAGCTATTTTTGCTTCGCTACTTGATAGATTATCCTTAATGGACTGTGCTTCATCCTTACTTTTTTGTAGCTTTAATTTTAAGTCTGCAACTTCTTTGTCACACTCTATTTTCGCCTTATTACTTTCAGCTATTTTTGCTTCGCTACTTGATAAGTTATTCTTAATTAGCTGTGCTTCATCCTCACTTTCCTGTAGCTTTAATTTCAAATTAGCAAGTTTTTCTTTATTTTCTTTATCTCTAAATTCTAACTGTTCTTGCACCATCTTTAACTTAGACTCAGCATCAAGAAGCTCTGCGCGATAAGCATCTGATTGAGACTCTAATGATGATAATTCTCCAATCATTTTCTTACTGCTCTTTTCATACTCATGCATTAGTGACTTAATTTCATCCACTTGTGGTGTCACAGTATTCAACTCTTGCTTTGTATTGCTTAAAGCAAGTTCAACTTCTTTTATTTTTTCATCTTTAAGCGCTAATTGAGAAACAAACTCTTCTGTCTTCTTCTCATAATCAATATTTAATTTATCCGATAATGATAAGGCTTTCTTTAACTCGTTCTCTTTTTCAGATTTTGCTTTATTCAGTATTTTTTGTTCATCCAATAATGATTGCAATGACTCTGTATCTGCATTCTTTGATACAAGCTCTTCTTTAATAGCATCTACTGTTTTTGCTAATGCTGATAATTCAGTTTTCTTCTTTTTCAGTTTTTCAGTTAACTGACCTTTATTTTTTTCTGCTGTCAATCTATAGCTTTCTATGCTTTTAAGTTGCTCATCTAATAAACTCTGAGTTTGCTTTAATTTTTCCTCATTTGACTGAGATTGTTTACGTAGTTGCTTTACTTCCTCTTGTAGTTGTTCGGCATGACTATCCTTCGATTCAGCTTCTTTTTTAATCATCTTTAAAGTTTCTGTTAGCTTTTCTATCTCGGATTCTTTTTGTTTTAATGCATCTGCTAGTTTGTTTTTATTTTGTTCTGCTGCTAATTTATAACTTTCTAAATCTTTAACTTGCTTATCTAACAATACTTTAGCTTGTTTTTCTTTGTCTTCAGATGACGACAATTGTTTAAGCAACAAATTAATTTTTTCTCGTGAAGAATTTTTTGTATCTTTCAATGTTGTTAATTCGGTTTGTAAAGCAAGATTAGCTTCTTGTATTTCTTTTTCTTTAAGATCAAATTGAGTACTTAGCTCTGTTAATTTTTTCTTTTCTTCAAGATGCAATGCTTCTTTAACCGATAATGCTTTTTCTAATTTATTCATTTCTTTAGATAAAACACTACTACCTTCTTCGTGTGCATCTAGTAATGCCTGCATTGTCTCTATTTGATCATAATTTGACTTCGATTCTTCTTGAGCAACTTTTAAATCTTTTGCTAGCTTTTCAATTTCTTTACTCTTCTCTAATAACTCTTTATCAAATTTTAATTTGCTTGCTTTTGACGCTGATAGTTGTTTGTCTAATAGGTTTTGAAGCTCTACTGATTTATCTTCATCACTAGAGGATTTTTCCATCATTAAATTGAGTGTTTTAGAAGCCTCGTCTGAGTTCTTCTTTAGTTCTATTATTTCTTTATCACGCTGTTGTAGCTCTTGTTTAATTTCCGCCAAACGACTTTCTGCTTTATCTAATTTATCTTTATTTTCTTTTAAAACACTACTTGCAATATTTGCTCCATTCTCCATTGCCGCCAAACGACTTAATAGATTTTTTCGCTCACCATTCAGATTTTTTCCATCTTCTAATTGTGCTGCAAAACTATTTTTTTCATCTTCCAGAAGTGTATAACGTTGCTCCCAATCACTACGTATTTTTGCTAATTTAGCCTTACAACCACCTCGTAAAAACCAGCCCATAAGACCACCAAGCAATAGTGCGAGTGATAAACATAACCATAATTGTGAAACAAGATAAGCATTCATTATTTTACTCCTTCTACAGTAAATTCAATTCTACGGTTAAGTGCCCGCCCTTTAGATGTTTTATTGCTAGCAATAGGTTTTTCTTCTCCAAACCCTATTGCTTTTAAATTACTTTTATTAATCCCTTTTTTCTGTAAATAATTAACAACTGCTTCTGCACGTTTTTGACTTAATGCTTTATTCGCCTTTTTTGAACCTTGAGAGTCAGTATGACCCGCAATAACAATAATTTGTTTAGGACATCCGTTGGCTGCCTTACTCAAATCATCTAACAATGTAGAGCTACTTTTTGCTATTTCGGCTCGTCCTGTTTTAAAGTGAATTTTGTTTTTAGAAAGCAAGTTTGCAAATGTTTCCTGACAATTTTTAGCGGCTTCTTGAAGAGCAGCGCTAGACACTTGCTCATTATCAGCATCAACTTTAGGAGCTACGCTTATATTTAAATTTCCGACATAGTTTTTAGGCAGGGCTTGTTCTAAAGATAGAGTGATTTTCTCACGCGCCGCTTCATTTATTGCCATGCCCGATAACTTGAGGTCTTCATCTGATACTTCTAATTGGGCATTTTTCATTAATGGAAATATATCAAGCACACTCACTAAAGCAGTTTCCCAATCCCTTGGAGCTTTCGCTTTAATCATTAAATCATCTGTTACATGAGGTTTACCGTATTCACTATTTGCCAAACTCAGAAGTTTATTTTTAATTTGACTATTGGGAACTGAACCACTGAGAATGAGGGATTTGTCGTCTTTAAGCCCTATTGCCATTGAGTAAGGCTCTATATAAACAGGCTTAGGAGGTGCTTGTTTTTTTACAACTTCGATTAAGTTATTGATTTTATGATAACCATCTACTGATGCGACCCTCTCAGCTTTTGCTTTCAACGCTTGCGAGGCAACAACGCCTTGTAACGTTATATCTAAACCATCTGTCTTCACCTTAACGGATGAAAGATCATTTCGTATAAGCGAGTCTTCGACTTTACTTTTAATATCTAACTCTATTTTTTGAGTCGAATATTTATAAATACAAAAATAAGACAATAAAGCAAATAGCAAAAGACCAATTAATAAAATTAATAACTTTCTCATCGTAAATACACCAAGTTCGCGGTAATGATTATGTCAACACTTTACATAAACCTTGTCAGAATGCCTTAGAGTATTTTTATGAAAGGATTAATTATCAATATAAAAGGGATTTATGGTTCGTATTTGGATAAAAAACGGGGAGCTAGTACTCCATCAATACAATATTGTTGGAGTACTAGTACTTCATCTACATTATTCCAGAAAGAAGTACTTCTCCTCAAAAAGCAAGAGAAGCAGTATTTATCACATTTTTCGTCGTGAGCTGACAAATTTCAGAAGGTATCTGTCTGAACGGTTATTAGGTTTAATTTAGTCTACGCTTCCTTTAATAATTTTTTATCTAACTGATTAACAGGAAGCGGGTCTTCTAGTTGTTGATAAACCAAGTGAGATAATGCTAAAAGCTCTTGACGAGAAATATCACCCGATAAAGCGTAGCTCAAATTTTTATCAACCCAATAAAATGATTTCACCTGTTGTTCTTCCGTAAAGTGAAAAGATGCGGTTTGTAGCGAAGGATTATTGCTAATAAATAAGGTGATACGTTTTCCTGCTTTATTTTCAAACATAAACTGTGCGGCTGGCCCTTGCTTAACCGCGAGTAAACGCCCGCCTACTAACTGATAACCAAGCGAAGATAATTGTGGCGTGCTCAGTGGTTTTCCTAAACGATTAGACAACCATTTAACCAGATGTTTTTCTTTATCGGCAGAGATTTCTACAGGGTGTTTTATATCCACAGAATAGACTTTGTACGCACTCACTGCGGGGCTGACAAAATTATAGTTTTCTGCTATTTGGATGCTTTCGCTCTGGTAATAAGCATGTGAAAACCAACCGATCAGCCCTGTGAATAGCATCATCATGACAGAGGCTGCTAGTTGAAATTGGTATCTTCTATTTTGCTGAGATAATTTTTTTACATCAAATTGATGGGGTATTTGCTGATATTTTTCATCATCAAAGTATTTATTGATGGCTATATTTTGCCCCTGCCAATCAAACACTTTTTGAGCATCATGAGGATTGTTTTTTAACCATTTCTCAACTGCTTTCACCCTTTCATCATCAAGTTGATTATCGACATAAGCATGTAGCTCATGCTCTTGAATTGTCTTGTCTTTTTTATTCATTTTACGCGCCTCAATCGTGGCGTTTGTGCTGCCGTCATTATTGTTCGTAATGCTTCTCTTGCCCGAGATAAACGTGACATAACCGTTCCGACTGGAATATTAAGAATTTTCCCCACTTCTTTATAACTCATTCCTTCTAATGCAACGAGTAGTAAAATATGTTGCTGTTGCTCAGGCAGTTGTCGTAGACACGTTTTAATATCTCTTATTCCCATATCGGAATCAATAGGATGTAATGTTTTATCAATATCATTCTCTAAGCTTGATACAACAGGTTGTCGCTTAACTTTTCGTACTTTATTGGCATTGATATTATGTAGCATGGTAAATAGCCATGCCCTTACTGATGAGGTTGGTTTCCATAAAAAACGTTTACGCAGTGCGCGCTCTAAACAGTCTTGCACTAACTCATCTGCTTCCATACTGTCATACGCTAAGGCATGAGCATAGCGTCGCAATGCGGGTATACAGTTTTCTACTTCAGTCAGAAATTGACTCACTTTATAGTCCTTAGTGGTGATATATCTAATTGCTATCTCTTCACTTCTACTAACACTTTCTAACGATTATTATTCAATAATAAAAAATATATTTTATAAATAGATGATTAATATAGATTATTTAAAATAATCACAATAAGTTGGAATAGATAAGCTGCGCTAGGTGTTTATAATTTTGTACGTTCACACGATGTATTTTAAGTAGATTTATTAGTCACCTATTTAATACACATCATCATAGCTAATTATAAAGTAATTAAATCGGGAGAAATTATGTTTCATCTAAATGGTCATATAAAGACACTAACCCTCGCAGCTTCATTTGCCGTCATTATGACAGGAATAAGTGCCTGTGATTCAAGCTCGTCAAATACAGAAAGTATCTCTATTTCACTCTCAGGAGATCAGGAAAACCCTCCTGTAACAGGCAATAGAAAAGGATCAGGAAATATCAAAATAGATACCTCAACAGGTGCTATTAGTGGCAGTATCACGGTAGAAAACACCACAGGAAACCCAACAGCAGCCCATATTCATGGTGGTGATGCAGGTAAAAATGGCGGCGTGATGATTGCCTTAACACAAGATCCAAATAATCCTAATAAATTTACCGTACCCAATGGAAGTCAGCTCAATGCTGCTCAACTAGAAACACTTTTAAAAGCAGGTTTATATATTAATGTACATACTCAAAGCCATCCTGCGGGAGAAGTAAGAGGTCAGATTATTCCTGACACTTACAAAGTCGCTAGAGTAGAACTTTCAGGCGCAAATCAAGTACCACCAAATGCCTCTACAGCATCAGGACATGCTTATGTCACCGTTGAAACATCAGGAGATCATAAGTTAAGAGCTAATATTAAACTAACTGATCTTAATGATGCTAAAGCTGCTCATATCCATATGGGTGCTGCGGGAGCAAGTGGTAAAGTTGTTGTCGGTTTTACAAAAAATACAAATGATGGCTCTGTATGGGAATTACCGACTGGTAGTCAATTAACCGAAGAGAATTACAGCAAATTTTTAAATGAAGATTTATATATTAATATTCACAGCCCTGCTTTTCCTAAAGGAGAGTTACGCGGTCAAATCAAGCCATAGTTCAACTTAAATCTGAATCCGTGACTTTATTAAGACACAGTGAAGTCACGGATTACCATCACAAAAGGCACTCCTCAATCCTTACTGTTCATCTGCCGATAAAGGCTATATGCCATGTACCCCATCACGGCTGTTCCTAATAGTAAAACCAACCACAAGGCAATGATTTTCCAAGGTGTTTTTTGAGCTACCTCTACTTTATCCGTAATTTTTACAATATCAGCGATTGTTGCAATATCTGGATTACTACCTGTCTCTGTTAATGTTCTGATAAGTTGTGTAATACCACTGTCACTCGCTGGTTTAACCTCACTATTGCCATAGACCAATGTAAAAGGTTCTGCACCCTGCGCTAGGTAGATAATTTGCTGTTGCTGTCGGCTTACGTTTATGTCTGGTAACTGGCTTTCACTAAATTTAGTTTCTCCACTTAGCTTAATTTTCCAGTATTTATCGCCCCCATTATAAAGCTCGACGGCATCACTTTTCAGCTCTGACTCACCCATTTTAAGGCGATATTGGATAATACTTTGCTGTCTTCTCCATTTGGATTTTTTAGTCGCTCTGGAAAACAGTTGCCCTTTATACAAAACGCCATTGCTGGGTGCGTTTAAAGATAAACGAGCAATAGGCGCAACACTTTTATTTTCAAATAACCACTCCCCTTGATTATTAACCTGTGGCTTGCCTAGATTATCCCATTGCATTTTTTTACTACCTGCTTGACGGTAGCGTCCTGTTATTTTTATCAGTTTGATATTTTGCTCTGGTTTCAGCCATTGCAAACGTAAATAGCGTTGTGTTGTACAAGGTATATCAATATATGAACGTAATAACTGTGAACCTGCATAGTTAAGTTTTGATACTGTTTTACGGCTGCTTAATAACGACCAATGTTGCAGATCACGACTACTTTCGATTTTTAATGGTAGCACCATACTATCTTTAGGCTGTTGCCAATCAAGATCCAAACGGCAGAGTTGTTGGTTGGCATTATTCTGACTCAGTGTATTTTCAATAATGTATTGAAACTCATTCTGCTTTTTAGCATCTTGGCTTGCCTTCTGACTTTGAACATCAACACGTTGTTGTATGCCTTTTTGCTCTATGTGAATACGAATAGAGGCAGGATTAGCGGATTGTTCTTTATCAAAAGGATAAAAAACAAGGGGACGATCTTGTGATGTTTTTTGTGTGACACCTCGCACAAAGGTGTGTGGAACAATCTGCCCTGCTGCATTAAAAACACGCAAATCCCCCAAGTCATTACGCATCATGCCTTGCAAAATAGCATTTGGTAAATCAACTTGACGCAATGAACTCTCACCACCAGCTAATGGTGCTTTAAAACTAAAGTTTTGGGGTGTTAAATCCTGTTCTGCAAATGCCACTGTCGCTAAAAATAGCAAGCTCAATAAAAAACATGAGAATCTAGTCATCACTTATCCCTCGCTTATTGTTATCACTCTCATCTTCATAAGAGGGTAAAGGGGCAAAATAACCAATACTGGTCAGCAACAAACCGACGACCAAGAATGAAATAATGCGTGATAAATTACTCAAGGTCGAAAGATCAACCGTAAAGAGTTTTAGTACCACTAGCCCTAATAAAATCCCGCCTGCAATCCATACAGTACGCATTTTTTTCTTACTGGCAAATATCGTTAACATCACACCCGATAGCGCCCACAATACGGAAACGGAAGTCTGCACTAAACCTGAGTGATATAAACCCTGAGCAGTATATGGTACATCAAACCAGTGAGTTGCAATGCGAAATAAAGTAAAGTTTAGCCACATAAAGGTCAGCCCTGCGATACTAATCGCAAACATGCTTTTATTAGGTTTAAACTGGCTGATATTTGCCATAATTTCCTCATGACTAATAGATTGCCACCACTTATAAAGCGTTAGCAAGACAATCGCTAAGGTAATATCTAAAGGATTTAAGAGTGGTATCCACGGTAATGGTTCGGAGTTGCCTCGTGCAATAACGGCAAGGAATCCCCATAGAATAAGGTAAATAGCCAAGGCTGTCCCTGCCTGTTGTTGATAGCTGCTACGGTTTAATGCGATTGGCCAGAACTGACTTTTAACTATTAGCCACAGAGCGATGGTAGCGGGTATTGCTAACCATAATTTAGCCCAGCCACTTTCGCTAGGAACAAAGTGTAATAACTGATTCATTCCCTCCCATGTGATTAGTGCAACCAATAATATCGCGGCAACACTATGAATAATGCCGCGATAACTGCCGTAAAGCTGTTGTTTATCTACTTGAAAAAGAACTGTATAGAAAACAGTTAAAGCTATAGGCCATGTTAACAAGCCACCATCACGAAAAGGATGGTCTTGATAAGGGTTAAACAGTACACCATTTAATTGCGTTAAGGCGACCATCACCATGACAACCAACAAGCCTAAAGACACTATCCATGCTTGTTTCCACTGTGGTTTTGTACGCAATGCTGCCAGCATAAAGATAAGACTCACAGCCGCAGAAAGTAGTAAAAAAGTAGCTTCTAACCATTTTTCACCATAATAGTCGATAACTTGCGACATAACGCCACCATATAACCAGACTAAACCCCATATTAATAGGATCGTAGCCAGAGGCTTTTCCCAGCTTCGACGACCGTTAAAGGCGACTGATAATAATCTAGCAGATAAACCCCCTGCTATCGCCATCATCATTGCGCTAATAAAAGTAGCATTAATAAAGGGCATTTCTACCGTCGCACGATAAGACACAACGCCCACCGCGACAAAAACGCCTGCTCCAGCTTGCAGTAATAAACCAAAGAAACGCACCGATAAACGGTTTTGACGCGAACCAAGCCACATCAAACCTAATCCCTCTAAACCCCAAGCGGCTGCGGTATGTGTAGGCGCTAAAGCAAACGGTATCGCTAATGATGCGAAAATAACGCCTAAAGCAAGGAAAGCTTCTGATAATAATTTCAGTCCATCACCCGCACGTTTCCATAAGCCCCATGCGAGGATCAAATAAAATGCGCCCATTGTAAACGATGAGATTGAGATACCGTATTCAAAATCTTTAACGAGACCATATTGCAAACCAGAAGCGGCTAAAGGTACGCCAAACAATAAACTGCCATCCACATAGCCACGTAGTTTAGGCGGTTGACGCAGGGCAAATAAAACAGCTATTAAGACGTAAAATAAGAAGAAAATAATCAAAAAAGGTTCGGTTGTACTAAAATTTTCAGGAACGTATTTTGTCACGCCCCATGCTGTACCGACAATAAAGGTAAAAAAGAAGCCTAATAAATTAAGTTCTCTCCATGCCTTAAACCATGCGATAACGACAATCGCGACGTTCAATAACACGTAATAACTGAAAAGTCCCACGTAATTATTCGAACCTGTCGATGCCAAGATAGGCGCTAGAAAACCACCTGTAAATCCTAGAACCGCTAAAGAGCGAGAGTCTTGTAATACTGCTAAAGCCGCTGCAAACATGCTCACAACAAACATCAAAGCAAAAGCAGGTAGTGGTGGGATTAATTGATACAAACTAAAGGCAGCGAAAATATCGAGATAAAGAATACCGACTCCTGCCCCCTGTAATAATAATCCATAGGCTTGTTTTGTTTGCCTTAAACGCCAACCAAAAAGCAGTAACGCAATAGCCCCTAGAGCAACAGACATCAGGCGATACTCAATGGGGAAGAAACCTGCATCGGAAGCATATTTTAATAAAAATGACACACCGAAAAATAGGATAAGAATTCCCACACGAACGAATAAATTCCCCCCTGTAAAATAGTTTTTAATCATAGCAGTGAGTTTATCGACACTACTTGGTTCTTGAGGGATAGCGATTTTTTGAATAGGGTCAGGAGTGACTATTGGACTTGTTGATGGCTTTATCTTGTGTGGCTTTACAATCTCTGGGGGTTCATCAATATCATTCCCTACGATTGCAGGCTGTGCTTGTTGTTCTGTCTCTTTTTTTACCGCTTGCGTGGCTTCGTCCTTAGCATTTGCTGGAATACCTTGAGACTTTTCTCGTTTCTCCCAGTCTGCGGCTAATGCTGATTTCAAAGCATTCATATCACTTTGTAATTGATTGACTCGACCTAAAACAAAACCTAGTCCTGTCGCTAAAATAACAATAACCCACTCATTCGAGCGATAAAACAAAGCTGAAGCAGTTGCAGAGAGCAGGAAGAAAATAGCCGCGTAGAGTATACTTTTCATAGTGATATAGTTTTTTTATTAGATGTATATCAAAACATTATACTAGCAAAATAAGATCAGAGAAAAATATATGATAATAAAATCAGATTATCCCGAATGGACAAAATAGATAGCCCAAGATGCTGATGGTACATAATGGGCTTATGAATAATGGATAATGGATAATGGATATTAGCTCAGTACCAATAGTACAAAAGAACGTGTCACATTATGCTTCTAATACCAATAATCAGCCCGAATAGAGTCTTTCTATATAACTGCTATACTTTCGTAATATTCAATAAAGATAGCATATAGTAAGTGCCTATCTACTTTAGCGACAGAGTAATAATAATGAGCAGAAAATACTTCGGAACAGATGGTATCCGTGGCGAAATTGGCAAATCTCCCATGACACCTGATTTTGCCTTAAAGCTAGGTTGGGCAGCAGGAAAAGTATTAACCAAAAAAGGGCATCCTTTAGTTGTTATTGGCAAAGACACGCGTATATCTGGCTACATGCTAGAAACCGCTCTACAAGCAGGGCTGGTTGCCGCAGGTGTCGATGTACGTTTACTTGGGCCTATGCCAACTCCTGCTGTTTCTTATCTAACACGCACATTCCGCGCATCGGCGGGCATTGTAATCAGTGCATCGCATAATCCTTATCAAGATAATGGCGTGAAATTTTTCTCCTCAGAAGGCACAAAGCTTGCTGATGAGATAGAAGAAGAAATTGAAAATTATTTAGACCGTGAAATTGAAACCGTTAGCTCCGCTCGGTTAGGAAAAGTCATACGCATTGATGATGCAGGAGGGCGTTATATCGAATTTTGTAAACGCGCTGTACCTGCTGATATTTCATTTAGCTCTTTACGAATTATTCTAGATTGTGCCAACGGCGCGACTTACCAAGTATCACCGCATGTACTAACAGAGTTAGGTGCTGAAATTATTACCATTGCAGATGAACCAAATGGTCTTAATATTAACCATCATTGTGGTGCAACCTCCTTAGCAACACTGACTAAAAAAGTAAAAAAGTATGAGGCAGATATTGGAATAGCACTTGATGGTGATGGTGACCGCCTAATGATGGTCGATCATAAAGGTGAAACGGTAGATGGTGACGAAGCGATAGCAATTATTGCCCATTACAAACATCAAGAAGGTACATTAGGAAAGGATGTCGTTGGTACTCTGATGAGTAACCTAGGACTACAACAATCAATCGAAAAGCTTGGACTAAATTTTCATCGAGCCGATGTTGGTGATCGTTACGTTATGGAACTCTTACGCAAATATGATGGCATATTAGGCGGTGAAGGCTCTGGACACGTTATCATTAGGGATAAAATTCCGACAGGTGACGGCACTATCGCTGCCCTTCAAGTACTAAATGCAATGATTAGTAGCGGAAAATCACTACACGAACTCAAACAAGTTATGAAAAAGTATCCACAAACTTTAAAGAATGTTCGCATCTCTAAGACGATTGACTTCAAAAATAATGCCGAAATTCAAGATGCTGTTAAACGTGCAGAAGCACAATTAGGTGACCGTGGGCGTGTACTCCTTAGAGCCTCGGGAACAGAACCTTTAATTCGCGTCATGGTTGAAGGTGATAAGCCTGATGAAACGGAACAACTTGCTGAAGATATAGCCCTTGTTGTAGAAAATATTTCTAAAGGCGTCTCTGATTAAGTCGATTAAAATTAGAAGAAATAGGCATCCTTCATATCCCAGTGAACACTTTATTCTCTTTTGTAGGGTCGGTGTAGCTTTGCGAAACCGACCATGATACTACTCGAACTTAGTCGATTCCGTAAACTTCACCGACCCTACGCCTACGATTAAATAGGAGGCAGCCCTACAGCATCCCATGATGATCCATCTCTACATTGCAACCTTTGACAAGGTAAAAAAACTACTACAGATTTTGTAATAAAAATCTGGCAGAATGAGCGAATGAAATCTAATAGCTCAAATCCCCCCCAAATAGATACACAAATAAGTAAAATTGCTTGCCCTGATTGTGATTTAATCCAGACAATCCCCCCTCTTTCCAAAAATCAAATTGCTCACTGCTTGCGTTGCCATGCAACTTTATTTAAAAACCAAGAAAACTCCATCAACCGCAGTCTTGCTTTTGCTATCACTGGCTTGATTTTATTTATTATTTCTAATCTTTTTCCTTTATTATCACTTAAAGCACTTGGTTTGGTACAAGAAGGTACGCTGTTAACGGCTGCATTATCCTTATTTAATGAAGGTCAACCCTTATTAAGTCTGTTGATGTTGCTTACAACCATTATTTTTCCTGCAACAACATTAATTGGAACAATCTATATTCTTCTTCAAGTAAAAACCAATAATATAAACCGTTATACTGCTCCTATTTTTCGCTTTTTACGCAGTACCGATGCATGGGGAATGTTAGAAATTTTAATGTTGGCAATTTTAGTCACATTGGTAAAACTAGGCGATATTGCTGATGTGATATTAGGTACTTCTCTCTACGCCTTTTGCTTATTAATCTTATCGTTAACCTTACTAAGTCATTCCCTAAACCCCCACGATGTATGGAATAAACTAAGAACAAAAAACAGGTGTGGATAATGATAACTGCACGTACAGCAGGATTAGTTTCCTGCCATTTTTGCCATACTTTGAGTAAGTTACCTAAAAATATGGAAGCCAATTCTGTTATCCATTGTCCCTGTTGCCAATCCAGCTTACATTCACGCCACCCTGATAGCCTACGTAGAACATGGGCGTTATTAATCGCTGCTTTAATTTTATATATCCCAGCCAATACCTTCCCTATTATGACCTTTATTTATTTAGGCGAAGGACAACCCGCCACTATTTTAAGTGGTGTGATGCACCTTTTAGAATCTGGTTTATGGCCTCTTGCTTTACTTATTTTTATTGCGAGTATTTTCATACCTATTCTTAAATTACTCACACTACTTGGGTTACTACTTAGCATCCATTTTAAAACACATTGGCGACCCAAAGACCGCACCGTCATGTATCGTGTAACAGAGTTTGTTGGACGATGGTCAATGGTCGATATTTTTGTTATCGCACTCTTAGTCGCTTTGGTACAATTCGGCAACAGTGCAACGGTTACCCCCGGCATTGGCGCACCCGCATTTGCAGCAGTTGTGATACTCACTATGTTTGCAGCACATACATTCGACCCACGCTTAATATGGGACACGATAGAAACTAATCAGCTTGACAGTGAAGACAATAATGGCAAATAACGAATACCCCACAGCACAAGTGCAAGCTGCCCCACGATTCTCTCTTATTTGGATTATTCCCCTCAGCGCCGCTCTTATTGCAGGATGGCTATTGTTCAAATATTACAGTGAGCGCGGTACGATCATCACTATCACTTTTGATCAAGCATCAGGTATAGAAGCAAAAAAAACACCTATTCGCTATAAAGACATTCAAGTCGGCAAAGTTAAAAAATTAAGCCTTACGAGTGACCTTAAAAAAGTACAAGTGACGGCTGAGATTTTTCCTGATATGGCTGAAAATTTAAGTGGTGATACTCGCTTTTGGGTTGAGCGTCCTCGTCTTACGTTGCAAGGAGTGAGTGGTTTAGACACCCTATTGTCAGGTGTTCACATTGGTATTGACCCTGGCGAAAAAAAGACGGAAGCTCTAGAACGCTACGAAGGTTTATCCGTTGCTCCCATTATCACTGCGGAAGAAAAAGGTCGCTCAATTACCTTAAATAGTGCCAACCTTGGCTCTTTAAATATTGGCTCTCCTGTTTATTATCATAAAATTAATGTCGGAGAAGTTACCGCTTACGAGTTGAATGATGACAATAATAGTGTCGATATATCTATCTATGTACATGCACCCTACGACAAAAAAATTAAAACCAACACCCGATTTTGGAATGCCAGCGGTTTAGAACTAGAGTTAAATTCAGGCGGTGTATCCGCACGTGTTGAATCACTGGTGTCTTTATTAATCGGTGGCATTGCCTTTGAAACCCCTATCGACAAATTGGGGTATGAGCTTGATGGTGAAACAAGTTATAAACTCTACGATAGCTACAAACTCGCCAATGATGACACGCAACGTTTAGAAAAAATATTTTACATCATGTATTTTGATGATAGCCTGCATGGTCTAAGCACTGACTCTGTTGTCGAATACAATGGGGTGCGTGTGGGAAAAGTTGAAAGCATTATCTTAGAGAAAAACAATAAAAATACACAGGTAAAAACACTGGTAAAAGTCTCTCTCTTTATCGATAAATTCTCAGAAAAAAAACAACGTAACGACGCAGAAACTACACTACAGAATTTAGTCAGCAACGGATTACAGGCACAACTAACCGTCGATAGCCTGATTACAGGTGCTCAATACATCTCTTTAACCATGCCTAAAAAACCACTTTCTGAGCAAGAGATAAAACAAGTATTCGCTTTACTACCCACAGATGCTAGTGAGCCTGCCATCTTCCCCACTACAGCTTCATTGACCTCCTTACTCAACTTCGATGCAAGTGAAATAACCGACGAATTAAACAAAGCTATTTCGAGTGTAACTGCCTTACTTAACTCTAAAGACGTAAAGAAAACACTCAAAGGCATCTCCTCTACCGCAGAAAGTATCAGTAAAATTTCAGCAGAGCTGCATAAAAAAGGCTTTTCTGGCGAGTTAGTTAAAACACTTGCAAGCGCACAAAAGACTGCCGACAACATAAGCCACTTGATGGTTGATACCCGCAACACAATGAAGGTATTACAAAAAGATGCCAGCCACACCCTACGGACATTTAGCAATGTGGGGAATAAATTACAGAAAGATACCCGTCAGGCTCTACGAACCTTCAATAATGTCAGTAATAAATTACAAAAAGATGCACATCACACCATGCAAAATCTTAATAATGTCAGCAATAAACTACAGCAAGATTTACGCAGAACATTAAGGCATATAGATAAAACGACGCTAGTTGTCAATAAAGGACTTAAAGCTACATTAAGTGAAGACTCTGCATTACAATATAAATTACAGCAACTTATCAATGATTTAGGTGAAGCATCTAAATCCTTTTCTATTCTTGCAGATACCATACAACGCAAGCCTAACTCTGTTATTTTTGGAAAATAAGTACCATGAAATTATTTTTATTCTTCCTACTTTCCACATTGCTTAGTGCATGTTCTAGTTTATCAGGGGGTGAGGAATCATTAGGTGGCACACGTTTTTACTCACTATCATCACTTCCTCCTGTAACAGCGAGTAATGCAAAATTACGCATTGGTGTCGGTCCTGTTGAAATACCTCGTTTATTAAACCGCCCGCAAATCATCAGCCGAAAAAATAGCAATGAAATCAAAATGGCGGAAAATCATCAATGGGGAGGTTCTTACAAAGAAGAGATTATTCAATCCCTAACAGATAATCTATCCGTGCTATTAAAAACAAATAGCGTAGAACAATATCCATGGAAATTCTCCTTTAAACCCAGCTATCAAGTCCGTATTAATATCGAACGATTTGATGGTGAAATAGGCAAGAACGTTACCCTCAAAGCCCGCTGGCGCTTATTGAAGCAGAATAAAGAAATACTCGTTAAACAAACGCTAATAAATACCCCTGTTCATGGCAAAAGCTATGGTGACTATGTAAAAGCACAGAGCCAAGCTTTACAAGACTTTAGCAAACAAATTGCCGATAAAATAAAGCGACTTCTATCCTTAATATGAGTTTGTTAGCTTGCTATGAACTATGTCTATTTGTTCTTTTTTCAAGCTCTCCTTGTATAAGGGTCTAAAATAACAATTTCATTGCTCTCAATACGTTGCATTAAGTTATCACCGTGTAAATCCCATGCAATAACCTCTTTATGTTGTGTATAGAATTCATAAAGTTTAGCGATGTCAGTTGCAAGTTGTGGGTTGTACTTGTCGCTGACTTCTTGCAATGAAGCTTCTCTGCTTTCTTTATTTTTCCAATCTAAGTCTTTAATATGTTTATCAAAATAAGCACTGTTTTCATCATTCATATGCTCAAGTTTTTCCATAATATAAATAAAACGGTAGTCTGTTTCATCACCAGAATAGATTTCCTCATTGCTAGGAGCTTCTACAGGGTTGTCTTCTTCATCAATAATACCAATACGCTGTATATTAGGTACTTTGGTCAAGTTTTTAGTATGAATAGCACCACAGTAATATTCGAGTCCAAGTGAGCGTTTTTCTAATAAAACATGTGTTTCATCATAGTCAAAGACATTGGTAAGAAATGTCATTTCACATTTATCACAGTGCAGTTGTTCGTACTTACCTGCAAGAAAGTTTTCCATTATCGTTTCTGAATTCATTCGATGCTATTCCTCGTTAGTAGTGAGCTTGTTTCCCTACAAACGCCAGGATAGAAGTCATCAATCCATAAATGAACGTTAACACCTAGCTCTTTCATATACTCACGTTTAGGGTTGCCATCAGTAAGATAGATAGCAATATTAGTCTTTTCTAATATTGAGCGAATTTCTTCAATGTTTTCCCTATCAGGAGCACGTAAAGTGCAGACGAAGGGTTTATATCCCGCAGATTGGAATTGTTTAATGAGATTTTTGAAAAAATCTTGATCTGCGCTAATAGTGTTATCCCAATCAATAGCAATATGTTTTGATTCAGGGTCATCAAGCAGCATATAGATATCAATTAAAAACTCATTATAAAACTCAACAAGATAGTATCCCCTTATATCAAGTGCAGTTTGAAGTATTTGAAAAGATTCAAGATCTTGATTTCCATTGTAGTAGAAGGTTAGTTTTTCATCTTCTATTTCCATTTTTGTATCTCATTATATTTTAGGACTCGGATTGAATAATCTACGGAACTTGACACAGAATTTTTATCTCAGACTGGATGATCTCAAGAGGCGCATAGTCACTCTACGCAACGATTGAGAGCATTCAATGCTGGGATAAAAAGATAAGTCAAGTTTCGTAGATTATTTAATTCTGAGTCCTTAGTTAGATAAATTTCTATCATATCAAAATAAATAATAGATATATATTGATATGCTTATATTGTTTAGGGAAATTGGTATAATGTCTATTACTTAATCTTGGAAGTTACATACAAGGATGCCTAATTCTGGATCTATTCATTCATAAACACAGAATAAATAAAGAAATCCTATAGTCAGGCCGCTTATCTGTTAGCCCTGAACTTATCTTTCATAAGTGACACTCAAAACAATAATAATTAAAATAATGGGCTGATAAATAGACACCCTCGTGTTGCCTATAAATATATCCGCTACAGTAGATAGGATAATAATAATGAAACAATTACTTTTTTTGTTTGGCTTAGGCTTCTTTTTGACACTAACAACTGCTTGTACACCGTTACCACAACGACAAGCACATACAATTCACCGTCCTCCTGTCTATATTCCACCACCTATTTCGCAACACCGTAATCCTCCAGCACAAAATTACTCTCCAACAATACAAGCACGTCATAATATCGTTCAACTTGCTTATAAGCAGCTAGGTATACGATATAAATATGGAGGATCAAGCCCCAGAGAAGGGTTTGATTGCAGTGGGCTAATGACCTATGTCTATAAAAATGGAGCTGGCGTAAATATTCCAAGAACTGCCGCACAACAACGAAATAGAAGCCGTTTAGTACGTTACGAAGACCTACAACCTGGTGATATGTTGTTTTTTAAAACCAGCAGTAAAACCAATCATGTTGGTCTCTATATTGGTAATAGACAGTTTATCCATGCGCCCAACCGTCGCAGTCGTGTAAAAATAAGCAGTATGGATAATTCCTATTGGTTTAGTAAATTCATAAAATTTGGAACTTATCTCGATAGCTAATCCGTTATGATGACAACGCATCAACAATTATTCTTCTATGCCATTCATGTTATAGTTTAGTTTCTATTTTATAAACAAAAGCAGAGAAAAAACGGTGAGGCAAAACCTACTACGTGCAGACAGCAGTTTATTGAGTTATCCCATTCGCGAGGTTGTTTTAATTGGTAAGCAATTAGAACAATTAGGTGGGTTTTCGATGGTTTGGGAAAATATTGGTGACCCTATTTCAGCGGGGGAATCTGTACCCAAATGGATGAAAGAGATTGTTCAAAAGCATATTGCTAAGGATGAAACATTTGCTTACACGGACTCACGCGGGTTTATTGATGCGCGCCAGTTTGTTTTAGATAATTTTTCTAGTGACAAGATTTGCATGATTGATGATATTTTATTTTTCAATGGTCTTGGCGAAGCTATCAATAAAATTATCAATAACTTACCGCGTGAAGTTCGTGTGTTAGTTCCCTCCCCTACTTATCCTTCACATGCAACAGCAGAGGCGATGCATGCAGGTTGTAACTTTATTTCTTATAGCTTAGACCCTGAAAATAACTGGGAACCTGATTTAGAAGAGATTGAAAATAAAGTCAAATATAACGATCATGTCGTTGCTATTTTAGTGATTAATCCAAACAACCCGACGGGTAGCGTTTACGAACGTGAAACCTTAGAGAAAATAGTTGATATTGCAAGACGTTATGACTGCTTCTTAATCTTTGATGAGATTTATCATCACATGACATTTAAAGGTGTTGAGATGACGCTTTTACATGAGATTATTGGCGATGTACCAGGGTTAAGTCTCAAAGGTATTAGTAAAGATATTCCTTGGCCTGGCTCTCGCTGTGGGTGGGTTGAAATTTACAATGCGGAAAAAAATGATAATTTCCGTGATTATATGAAAATGATCTTACTCGCCAAAATGCTAGAAGTCTGCTCGACGACTTTGCCACAAGTTATTTTACCCCACCTTTATGCACACCCTGAATATAAAGTCTATTTAGCATCCCGCTTAAGTAAGTATGAAAAACGTGCAGATGAAGCTTTTCTATTTTTTAAAGATATACCACAAATACGCGTTAATAAACCAAAGGGAGTTTTCTATTTAGTGGTCGAATTACTTAACTTGCCTCGCGCACAACTCAATGCCACAAATAAAGCCGTACGCTTATTTTTAGATGATTTATTAAAAAAGGAAAAAGTTGCTGCAGATTTTCAGTTTTCTTATGAATTAATGGCATCAAAAGGCGTTTGTGTTGTTCCACTTACAGGATTTGGTAGCACTATAAATGGTTTTCGTATGACCTTATTGCAAGAAGATGATGTCATTTTCACAAACACCTTAGAAAAAATCGGCGAGGCAATTAACGAGTATTATTTAGCATGATCTCAAATTTACGCTTACGATCTATCCTAGGTAATTTTGAGATAGAAGAAAAAATAATTGATTATCATAGTTTTATTGCCAGATTTTATAATTTTTGTTTAGAAGAAGGCATGACAGCAGGAAAAATAGTTCCTTCACGTGCCTTTTGTTCTGATGAAAGCCAAGGTTTACCGATTATTCTTATCAGTAAACATTTTGGCGCCTTTCCTTTTGACCACGGCTTAGTTGGCGGTGTTATGGCAACAAGCCGTCATAGTCCTCATGCACATCATGGTCAGGACCTTGCCATTATTCAGGCAAGCCACGTGGGTTATGACACAAGCACTGAAACATTTGGCATATATCGACGTTTACAAACCAGTAATCAAGAATTTTCGCCTAATTGCGGCATGATAGACCACACACTTGAGTGGTATCTTAATGAGTATAAATTTGCTAGTAAAAATATACTCTTGCATCGTACGGAAGAAGGTAGTTTTGTTACTATTGACAATCAGCTCTTAAGCCAAAAATATGATGAAGGTCTCTTTATAAATCTGCGTAGTATTATTGAATTTGAAGAGTTAACTAAAGAAATGACCAAGTCTGTACAAGTACTTAGCACCAGCAAACGCTACAGAGTATCAAAAAATTTTAAAGCCTATTTGAGAGAGAGAAATTTTTTATGGCCTAAAAAACCACGAGCCATCGGAAAATATCTTAAACCTAATTTATTTGAATACAAACGTAATATTGATAATACTCATCAAGTAGAAAAAAATATCTATCCTTTTATTCCTTGGATAGTGACATCATCAGAACCAATGTTAAGTGCCGCCGAAATTAATATTCAGGTTGAATTTGATCGTGGTTATCGTTCTATCGTGCGTGAAGAAAGTTATCATGGGCGTAATCTCATTTATATCTCAGGACTCAATATTGATTACTCACCAGATAATGAACATTCTTTTGCTCAAACCCAATTTGTACCATGGGCAGCATATGTACAACATGCAAATGGCGAGCACACTATTTTAGAGCAAGATGAATTATTTAATCGCCTAATGCAATGCTCAGCTGTTAATCCCGATCAAGTTAGCTTAGATTCGATTGCTTAATATTAAATGCAGAGTGTCAAGGTAAAAACACAATATATTAACGTGTGATATCCGCACAACAGCCTGAAAGAAATTGAGAATGGGACACAATGGCATGAATAGAATAAGTATAACGAGAGCGTGAGAACTTACGACGACAAAGCTGGCTACGATTTAAGGTTGCTTTTACACGTTTTCGATCTTTACCTGCTAAAATAATCATACGCTTATGGCTTTTTCTGTTCCACTGTGAGTAAGTAATGGGAAGGCTATAGCTTTTTTTATTTTCAATTTTTAGCCACATCCTTTTTTTACGCATATTCATGTGTATTTTCCATTTGATAGGCTTTAAACCTTTACAATTCAAACGAGATTTGCGCTGTGGTTGTAGAGCAAAAGCATGTCCTATTTTAGTTTTCACATTGATAGCAATAGACTGATCAAACGGTGCAGAATATAGTCCTGTACTAAACAATACTAATAACACACCCACCACAATTTGGATAAACCCCATACTTCCCTTCCCCCTATATTTTAATACACTCATATCAAGCCACGACGAGCAAATGAAACGACCTCATCACCAATAATAAAGTGATCTAAAACACGTACATCAATAAATGATAATGCTTGTTTTAATCTTTCTGTTATTCGATGATCTGCTTGACTCGGCTCAGCAACACCTGATGGATGATTATGAGATAAGATAACCGCAGCGGCATTATGATGTATCACACGCCTTACTACTTCTCTCGGATGCACACTAGCACTATCTATCGTGCCACGAAACAGTTCTTCATACTCTATAACACGATGTTTATTGTCTAAAAAAACACAAGAAAATATTTCATAGGGAGAGTGACGTAGCTTTAGCTTCAAATAGTTTTCAACATCAGAGGCATCTTTTAGTACATCACCCCGTTTCATTTTTTCATCAAGATAACGCCGTGACATTTCAACAACGGCTTTCATCTGCACATATTTAGCTTGCCCTAAGCCCTTATGTAAACAAAACTTTTCCTCACTGGCAGACAGTAAAGCACTTAAACTGCCTGATTCTATCAATAAATCTTTGGCTAAATCGACCGCACTTTTACCTTTTATACCTGTACGTAAAAATATCGCCAAAAGCTCAGCATCAGACAAGGCGATTGCTCCACGTTGTAATAATTTTTCACGTGGTCTATCTTCAATTGCCCAATCGGTGATTGCCATAATGTTTATTTAAGCCTTATAAGTTTGTTATCATTCTAGTATGACAAATCAAATTAATAAAAACATCGTTGTAGGGATAAGTGGTGGAATTGCCGCCTATAAATCTGCCGAACTTGTTCGCGGACTCATAAAAGCAGGTACAAATGTTCGTGTTTGCATGACCGCCGCCGCAATGCAGTTTATTACCCCCCTCACTTTTCAAGCATTATCAGGGAATCCTGTGCATAGTGATTTATTGGATACTGATGCTGAAGCAGGAATGGGGCATATCGAATTAGCTCGTTGGGCAGATATGATTTTAATTGCACCAGCCAGTGCCGATTTTATGGCAAGATTATCCATCGGCATGGCAAATGATCTACTTTCAACGCTGTGTTTAGCCAGCACTGCACCGATTCATCTCGCACCTGCGATGAACCGTGTTATGTGGGATAACCCAGCCACCCAACATAATCTTCATATATTATTACAACGTGGTATTAAAACACATGGTCCTGCCAGCGGGGAGCAGGCGTGTGGAGAAATAGGGGCAGGTCGAATGCTTGAACCCAGTGAGCTTGTTCATCAAAGTTTAACAGCCTTAGCATGTATGGATAAGCCACAATTCTTACAGGGAAAACACGTATTACTTACTGCGGGGCCAACACGTGAGGCGATTGACCCTGTGCGCTATATTACCAACCGTAGCTCAGGAAAAATGGGCTACTCTATTGCCATTGCTGCCCGAGATTTAGGAGCAACCGTCACGATTATCTCAGGACCTGTTAGCCTAGCCCCTCCTCAGGGCGTGGAGGTCATTAAGGTAGAATCTGCAGAAGAGATGCACACGGCGACACTCCGTGCCGCAAAAAATGCCGATATTTTTATTGCCACGGCAGCCGTATCCGACTTTGCGACAAAAGAGATATTTACTAAAAAAATTAAAAAATCAGGCGAGCATTTGCATTTACAGCTAAAACAAAATGCTGATATTCTTGCCGACGTTAGCCATCAATCAGATGATTTATTCACCGTTGGTTTTGCTGCCGAAACACATAATTTAATGGAGTATGCACGCAGTAAGCTCGACCGTAAAAAACTAGACCTTATTGTTGCTAATCCTGTTGGCGAAGGTAAAGGGTTCGATCAAGACACCAATCAACTGGAAATTATCTGGCATGACGGACATTTATCACTGCCAGAAAAAGACAAACAACTGTTAGCTTATGAATTGATGGATATCATCGTAGAACGCTATAATTCACACTTTGGATAATCTTACCTATGTCAATACCCTCCCCAACTATCGACTTCACCGTGCTTGACCCTCGTATAGGTGACAGCATCCCGCTACCAACCTATACCACACAAGGTTCAGCAGGCATGGATTTACGTGCTTGTATTGATGCAACGCTCACGATTAAAGCAGATGAGACTCAACTTATTCCCACAGGACTTGCTATTCATATTAAAGACCCTACAATTGCTGCAACTATTTTGCCGCGTTCTGGTCTAGGGCATAAACACGGTATTGTGCTCGGTAATTTAGTTGGTCTGATTGACTCCGATTATCAAGGACAACTGTTTATATCATGTTGGAATCGTAGTAATACTGATTTTGATATTGAAATAGGCGATAGAATTGCACAGCTTGTGTTTGTACCTGTCCTACAAGTAAGCTTGAATCAAGTCGATAGTTTTGATTCAAGCGACCGTGGCGAGGGAGGCTTTGGTCATTCAGGGAAGAAATAGTTAAGGAATACGGGGGGCAGTATGGGGGAAATATCTAAAGAGATTTTTAGAGCGTATGATATTCGAGGTGAAATAGGCAAAGATTTTATACCTCAAGATGCCTATCAAATAGGGCTTAGTATTGGCTCGCAATTACAAAGCAAACAGTCCCCTCAGGTTTTATTAGGCAGAGATGCGCGCATTAGTAGCCCAGAACTGACCAAAGCATTAACGCAAGGTTTATTGGATACAGGCTGTGAAGTAATTGATCTTGGCATTATTCCTACACCTGCTCTATATTTTGGACTCTCACATTTGCATATCGCTAATGGTCTTATGGTGACTGCAAGCCATAATCCTGCAAATCACAATGGCATCAAAATGGTGATGGATAATCATCCCTTAAGTGCCGCAGAAATTCAGTGTTTGTATCAACGTATTGCCTCAGAGGATTTTTTACTTAGCACTCTGCCAGCACAACCGATTATAAAACAAGATATTCTCCCCGCTTATTCAAACGCAATTATCAACGATGTATCACTTAAACGCCCTTTAAAAATTGCGATTGATTGTAGTAATGGTGTAGCTTCTCTCATTGCACATGATCTCTTTAATCGGCTAGGTTGTGAGGTACACACCTTATACTGTGAGCTTGATGGTACATTTCCAAACCATTCTCCCGACCCCACCAAACCTGAAAATTTACAGGCTTTGCAAGAACTTGTTATCAGAAAACAGTTAGATATTGGTATCGCCTTTGATGGCGATGCCGACCGCATGATCGCAGTGGATAAAAATGGCAAAATATTATGGCCTGACCGAATCATGATCCTGCTTGCCAATAGCATACTGAAACACTATCCAAATAAAAAAATAGCTTTTGATGTTAAATGTAGCTTTCTTCTTCCCCAAGCCATCAAAAAAGCGGGGGGGAAGCCCTCTATGTGCATTAGTGGTCATTCATCACTAAAATCCCATATGAAAGAAATCGATGCCATTATGGGTGGAGAATTTAGTGGTCATATTATTCTGCGTGATCGTTGGTCAGACTATGATGATGCTTTATACAATGCCGCGAGATTACTCGAAATTTTATCTGAATTTACCCTATCACCCACTCAAATATTTGCAGAGATAGCGGATAGCTACTCAACACCTGAATATCACTTGTATTTTGATAATGCGCTCATGGCAAAAGAAGCCATAAAAAATATCCGTGAGCAAGCCCTATTCCCTTTAGCAAAACATACTTTAATTGATGGCTTACGCATTGACTATAATGATTGCTGGGGGTTGGTACGCGCCTCCAACACCAGCCCTACTCTAAGCTTTCGTTTTGAAGCAACAACACCGCAACGTTTAGAAATGATACAACAACAGTTTCGTGATTTATTAAAGCGGGTTATCTCACACCTCACATTACCTTTTTGAGAATGGTTAGCTTGAATTACTCTCAACAATAATCACTTCTTCCGCACCTATATCTAAACGATTATTAAAACGGCTATTGCCATAAATATCTTGCTTTCCATGTACGGAAAGAATTCCATCCGTCAATAATAAGCGCTGCCAAAAAGCATTCTTCCATGTGCTAAGTGGTGCTTGAATGATGGCACGATCAATCACGACAGAGTTAGTTTGTAAATGAAGATTTCCTTGTGTGGGCGCGATAAACAGAGGGTCTTCGGCAATAAAAGATCCTTGCAGCGTTGATGTGTCACTATTATTGGTAGCCCACCATAGGTTATTGAGCCATGTTATATGGTCATTCTGAGCATTTATTTCGCTTGAGAAGTTATCGGCTATATCACCTTCGCCAACAATAATATTATTTGCCAGTTGTACGGCACTTATACGGTAAGAAAAGTTAATTTCAGTCCCCCAACCTTTATTTTTATAAAAGGTATTATTAAAAATAGCAATATTTTTTGTGCCACCACCACCTTCTGCACGGCTGTCTTGAGCGTAACCACCAATAGATAAACCTGCTTCTCGATTTGCGAAGAGTAAATTATTTCTCATTAAAATATCTTCGCTAAACTTCGCAGAATGCTCGCTTGCAAATTCAAAACCAATATCATTTTTAGAGGATATATTACGATCAAACACGATATTTCTACCACCATCGACATAAAAGCCCCCTGCACTACCGTCATCCCCTTCATACCATGGGTTATTGCTAAAACGACCTAATGCTAAATTTGTTGAGTTATTTATAATCTTATTACCTTGGACAAGACCATTTCTGGCACGATTTTCCTCTGGAGCGCAAGTGCTACAGGTGTCAGACTCATAGCCAATAATATCGATACCTATATTGTTATTATCATGTACATAATTATTTAACACTTTGAATCCATCAATATTGCCATTCAACGTAAAAGCCTCACTGGATGATAAAATACAGTGTGAAATTTCATTTCCAGACAGCACTATATCGCTGATCGCAGTACGTGTATCTCCATAAACGGCAATACCATTTGCCCCTGTGCCACAGCCTGATGATTGACCACAGTTTGAACGGTTTTCTATGTGATGGATGTAATTATTTGCAATATAAAGATGAGCAGAAGCTCCTTTAATATATATCCCTATGGGTGTATCACTTATTTCATCTCCACTAGCAGTCCTAAAATTTCTTAGCTCTATATTATCAATCGTTACATACTTGACATCTTGCAGTGTTATTAAGCCCTGAGATCCTTTAGGTGTTAAATGACTCCCATCAATAACTGCTCCATCTTGTGCTTGAATACGAATAGGAGCATTCGCGATGCCTGAGTGTTTAGCACCCGACAGCAACACTGTTTCTTCATAGATACCCGCTTTAATAATTAAGGTATCACCTGCCACGAGTTGATCAATCGCAAATTGAATATTACGCCAAGGTGCATCGCTTGCTCCTGTATTGCTGTTATTAGCAAGTGCATTATTAGCAACATAATACGTCGCTCCAGCGCTATTACTTGATTCAATTTTTGCTGAACTAACCGATACGGTGAGTTGTTTGCTGATGGTGCTATTTTGGCTGTTACTACACGTGATGGTATAGGTGGTAGTGGTAACAATTTTTAATGTGATCGTACCAGAAACCTGATTTTTGCTATCAAAATCATTGCTATAGCAACGTGAAGCATTTTGTGATGACCATGACAGTTGAATGTTATTGCCTGACTCAATCGTCTCGACATTACTACTAAACTCAACATCAAAAGACTGACTACGACCACATGCAAAGAGACAACTAAGCGCTACAATCAGAACTGAGCTAAATAAATAAAATTTTAACAACTTTGTTTTCCCCATGATGTAGCCTCTACAATACGCCTTATATCTAAATAATGTATCAGCAAAAAAGTATTTATGGTAGCGATAAACATTAGTAGAAATCTTAATTTCCTACTTAATAAATCACCTTTTGTCTATCTTTTTACCTTATAAATCAACAGCTAGGGTTATTTTAAAATAAAACTACTCGACTATAGATCTATATTTGCTATTTTAATTTCAAATGCATCTACACTCATGATCATAGTTCATCAAACACACTCAAAATACTCTATAAATATTATTTTAATGGAGTACTAGGTCAAGGTAAGTGCAAAAAAATTACAATACAGTTTCACCGCTTATTTTATCCATTTTACTAATTTCTAATACCTTTAGGAGGTAATATTTTATGTCACTAGGATTAATGATAGCACTAGGATGCGCGTTTGCGTCCTTGCTGTACGGCGTATATTCGATACGTTGGGTTCTCTCAAAACCCGAGGGAAACCCAGAGATGAGGGAGATCGCCAAAGCGATTCAAGAAGGTTCCACTGCTTATTTTAAACGTCAGTATTCTGCGATTAGTATCGTTGGCGTTATTCTCTTTGTTGCACTTTGGTATGCGCTAGGCGCATTGACAGCCTCTGGCTTTATTATTGGCGCTGTCTTATCCTCTTTAGCAGGTTATATCGGGATGTATGTTGCTGTACGTGCCAATATTCGTACGACTGAAGCGGCTAAAGATGGTTTAAACCCTGCCATGCAAGTTGCTTTTCGTGGTGGTGCAGTAACAGGATTACTTGTTGTTGGACTTGGTTTAGTCGGTGTCACAGGCTTTCTTTTATTGCTCGTTGCAATGCGTGCTGATGGTGCTGCCCCTGATCTTGCTCCTTTAATTGGTCTAGCCTTTGGCGGATCATTAATTTCTATTTTTGCTCGACTAGGTGGTGGTATTTTTACAAAAGGTGCTGATGTTGGTGCTGACCTTGTGGGTAAAATTGAAGCTGGAATTCCTGAAGATGATCCACGTAATCCTGCGGTTATTGCAGACAATGTAGGAGATAATGTGGGTGACTGTGCAGGTATGGCGGCAGACTTATTTGAAACCTACGCAGTAACTATTATAGCGACCTTAATGTTAGCGGCACTCACCTTTGGTGTTGGTTCTAATGCCGTTATCTATCCTCTTGTATTAGGTGCTGTTTCTATTATTGCATCCATTATCGGTACTTTCTTTGTATCGGTCGGCAGTGATGGCAAGGTAATGAAAGGACTGTATAAAGGTTTGATTGTTTCAGGTGTTTTATCGGCAGTCTTTTTCTACCCTGTCACTACATGGTTATTACCATCGATAACAAGTTTAGAAGGTGTTGCTTATAGTGCTATGTCTATTTATTTCAGTGCATTAATCGGCTTAGCAGTAACCGCCCTACTTGTTGTTGTAACCGATTACTACACCTCAACATCATTTAAGCCTGTTAAACACTTAGCAAAAGCTTCTACAACAGGTCACGGAACAAATGTTATCGCAGGTCTTGCTATTTCAATGAAGTCTACCGCAGCACCTGTAATTGTTATCTGCTTAGGTATTTTCGCAGCACATCACTACGCGGGACTGTTTGGTATCGCTATCGCAGCAACCTCCATGCTATCAATGACAGGGATTATTGTTGCAATGGATGCGTTTGGTCCTGTGACAGACAACGCGGGTGGTATCGCAGAAATGGCAAACCTTCCTGAAGATGTACGTAAAACAACCGATGCCTTAGATGCTGTTGGTAATACAACAAAAGCAGTTACCAAAGGTTATGCCATCGGTTCTGCGGCATTAGCATCACTGGTTTTATTTGCCGACTTTACTCATGGATTATCAGCACATGGTAATGGTGCAATTACCTTTGATCTCTCCAATCACATGGTCATTATTGGTTTATTTATTGGTGGCTTAATCCCCTTCTTATTTGGCGCAATGGCAATGGAAGCGGTTGGTAGAGCAGCAGGTGCAGTTGTGATAGAAGTACGTCGTCAGTTTAAAGAAAAGCCTGGCATTATGGAAAACACAGAGAAGCCAGATTATTCTCGTACGGTTGACTTACTCACAAAATCAGCCATAAAAGAAATGATCTTACCTTCTTTATTACCCGTATTGGTTCCATTAATTGTAGGTCTATGGCTTGGTCCACAAGCACTTGGTGGCTTACTAATAGGAACAATCGTAACAGGTTTATTCCTCGCAATTTCTATGACCACAGGTGGTGGTGCATGGGATAACGCAAAGAAATATATCGAAGATGATAACTACGGTGGTAAAGGCTCTGAAGCACATAAAGCTGCTATCACAGGTGATACTGTGGGTGACCCCTACAAAGATACAGCAGGTCCTGCGATTAATCCTTTAATCAAAATTATCAATATTGTTGCTTTATTGATGATTCCTTTGATGTAGAAAATTGCTAACTGTTCACCTACTCCCCTGAAATTTGCCTTGAACTGACAAATTTCAGGGGGAATCTAAACGATTACGAAAACAGACTTTCTATAAATTTTATGAAAGTAGTACGGCGGTATGAAATAGAAATTTCATACCGCTTTTTTATTACACATCTTGCAGATTTCAGAAGATAAGTGAACGACTACTTGGAAAGAAAGTGATGACTGATCAAAGCATCAAACCAACGCTTTGCCATTTTCTTTTCACCCTTTGCATTAGGGTGGATTTTATCTTTTTGCATATCAGTATTAATACTAAAACCTGAATACATATCGACGCTAACCACAGGTGACTGTGTTGTATTTAATTTAATCACAAGCTGAGTAAGCAAACGATTTAAACGTGGCACACCATTATCCATTCTCATCGGTATAATTTTAGCAAGTAGCACTTTTATCTTAGGATTTTTATTCCGTAATTTTAAAATAATCTGCTCAATTTCATCACGAGTAGATTCAGGGCTTTGTGACTGATACACATCATTCGTCCCTAAGTGGATCAACGCTATATCAGGACGGTAGCCAGCAATCCATGTATCTAAACCCTTTTCAGCATTGGATACCCCCTCTAAAACCTGATCAGCTCTCCAACCAGAATGCCCTTCATTAGCTTCAGGAAAAGCCAAACCTTTGTATGGCTTCCACACCCTTCCATTATTCCCTTTTTTGATTTGGCTACCAATAAATTCAATTTGCTTTCCCTTACCCGCATCGACTAGATGCTTCCATAAAGGATAACGATAGCTTTCCTTATATTTACTTGCACAAGTGATGGAGTCACCTAATGGTAGAATTTTAATTTTTTGATTATCAGCATAGCTACTAACAGGCAGGTATAAAGCGATGGCTAAGGTGATTTTAAATAAGTGTTTCATGAGAGAATTTTTCCAAATTATTTTATTTATAAGTCGATAAGGAGCACACATTAAAAATCTCTCCTTAAAACATACAAATAGCATAGCAGTTATTGCCAAACTTAACCCGAATATGCAATTTTTGTGTAGTCTGCATGGAATTTAAACGCAAAAATAAATCATGTATAAGAGCCTCATTGATTGTTACAATAAGCACACTAAAAGATTCATCAGGAATATCTTATGTCGAATAAAACCTCAGAAAAACAGTCTACTCATTTTGGATACACTCAAGTCCCTGTCGAAGAGAAAGCCAGCAAAGTGGCAGGGGTCTTCCATTCGGTAGCCGATAAGTACGATGTAATGAATGACTTGATGTCAGCAGGTGTGCATCGTTTATGGAAGCGTTATACCATTGATAAGTCTGGTGCTAAACGTGGAGATACGATTCTTGATTTGGCGGGTGGTACGGGGGATTTAGCGGCTAAATTCTCACGTATTGTTGGCTCAGAAGGAAATGTTGTTTTATCCGATATTAATGGCTCGATGCTAGAAAATGGTCGCTCACGCTTAATCGATATGGGCATTGCAGGTAATGTTGAATACGTACAGGCGAATGCTGAATGCCTGCCCTTTCCTGATAATCACTTTAATATCGTCACCATTGCGTTTGGTTTACGTAATGTAACGGATAAAGACAAGGCGCTACGTTCTATTCTGCGGACATTAAAGCCTGGTGGGAAATTAATGGTATTGGAATTTTCTAAGCCTGTTGTGCCAGGTCTTAACACAATTTACGACCAATACTCGTTTAAATTATTGCCGTTGATTGGAAAAATAGTGGCGAATGATGCGGATAGTTACCGCTATTTAGCAGAATCTATTCGTATGCACCCCGATCAGGAGACTTTAAAAGGAATGATGGATGAGGCAGGTTTTGAGCGCACTACGTATCACAATATGACAGGTGGTATTGTTGCCCTGCATATCGGCTATAAACTTTAATATCATGCAGTTACCTGTTGCCATTCTCGCCAGTATCGAAACCTCTCTCAATGCATGGTTAGCATTAGATGGGGAGACTTTAGATAAATTTGCCGATATGCAGGGCAAAGTCATTTGTTTGCATATCAGTGGCTTAGAGTTAGATCTTTATTTTTTACCTGATAAACAAAATATCGCGGTAATGGGTAATTATGCGGGAGAGCCTGATACAACTATTACAGGTTCACCGATGGCTTTGATACGTTTAGGCGTCGCAAAAAATTCAGGAAAAACCTTATTAGATAGTGATGCCAGTATTGCAGGTGACACTCACCTTGGAGCAGAGTTTAGTCGTATTTTGAGTGAAGTCGATATTGACTGGGAGGAGCTACTTTCTAAGCTCGTTGGCGATGTTGTGGCACATCAGGCAGGACAAGTCACATCAACGGGTTTTGAATGGTTGCAAGAAAGCTTGGAAGCAATAAAACTAAATACCTCTGAATACATTAGTGAAGAGGTCAAACTCACCCCCGCAGAAGCTGAAATCAATCACTACCTTGATCAAGTTGATGAGTTACGTATGGGAGTTGATCGCCTTGAAGCACGTATTAATCACTATATTCTGCAACAGTCAAAGAAAGATCAGGATAACGAAAAATAAATGAATTTTTTCTCGCAGACCTTACGCCTGATTGAAATAAATCGCGTCCTCATTCGTCATGGCTTAGACGACATTATTTATAATATTCCCGCATTAAAGCCACTCCGCTTTATCTATCATCTCTCTCCGTGGAATTGGCGCAAAAAAGAAACACGTTCTCGTGGTGAACGTATCCGCAAGGCGTTAGAGGACTTAGGCCCTGTTTTTGTAAAGCTAGGACAAATGCTGTCTACACGTCGCGATATGCTCGAAGAAGATATTGCCGATGAGTTAGCAAAACTACAAGATAATGTTCCCCCCTTCTCACCTCAAGCTGCCCGCGAAATAATAGAGCGCGAGCTAGAACAACCCATCGATGATTTATTTCAGATATTTGAAGATACGCCCTTAGCCTCTGCCTCCATTGCCCAAGTTCATGCGGCAATATTACGCACAGGCGAAGAAGTCATTGTAAAAGTTGTCCGTCCTGAAATTGAAAAAACCATACGCCATGATATTGAATTAATGTATCTAATGGCAAAAATGGTGCATCGCTTTAGCGCCACAGGAAAGCGTTTACGTGCTGTTGAAGTCGTTGAGGAATATGAAAAAACGATTTTAGATGAGCTAGATCTCATGCGAGAGGCGGCGAATGCAGGTCAATTACGACGTAACTTTAAAAACTCCAAAGACCTCTACATACCTAAAGTATACTGGAATCAATGTGCGCGTAATGTCATGACAATGGAGCGTATTCATGGCGTTCCTAGTGGTGATATTAGTCAATTACACGCGGCGGGGGCGGATATGAAACGCTTAGCCGAGCGGGGTGTAGATATATTTTTCACTCAGGTTTTTACGCATAATTTTTTCCATGCGGATATGCATCCTGGCAATATCTTTATTGATATTAATAACCCAAAAGACCCCAAATATATTGCTGTTGATTTTGGCATTGTGGGTACATTAACCCCTGAAGACCAAAGCTATCTCGCCGATAATTTTCATGCCTTTTTTAATCGTGACTATAAAGGTGTCGCCGAAGCACACATTGCCTCAGGATGGGTTCCTGCGGATACCAATGCCAGTGAATTTGAAAGCGCTATTCGTACCGTGTGTGAGCCAATCTTCCAACTGCCGTTAAAAGAAATATCTTACGGAAAATTATTACTGCGCCTCTTTCAAACAGCACGTCGCTTTAATATGGAAGTACAACCACAACTGGTTTTACTACAAAAAACTTTGTTAAATATCGAAGGCTTAGGACGTGAAGTTTATCCAGACCTTGACCTATGGGAAACCGCAAAACCGTTCTTACAACGTCGTGTCGATGAACAGTTTGGTATCCGCTCCTTACTGAAAGCCGCGAAAACAGACCTCCCTAAATTGATGGAGCAAACACCGCATATCCCCGTTATGCTCAATGAAATTATCCATCATGTTCACAAGCAACAGCTCAACCAACAAAGTGAATCGGAGCAATTAGCGCAGCTGCGTGAAGAAATAAAACATCATAATAAGCGCATTATTATCACCATCACAGGCGCAACTCTACTTATCACCGCTGTACTAAATAGCTCCGCATTAATGCCCGTAGCGGTGAGTATCTCAACAACAAGTTTGATATTAGGAGTCAGTGGTTTTGCGTTGCTTTTGTATAGTTTATTGCGACACTAAGGACTTCGAATTAAATAACTAGAGGAAGATAACGCAGAATTTTTGTTTCAGGTTGGATGATCTCAAGAGGCGCATAGTTATTCTATGCAACGATTTGAGATCATTCAAGCTGGGACAAAAAAGCAAGTTAAGTTCCTCTA
>QOAQ01000051.1 GCA_003972955.1 Aquificaceae bacterium | reverse complement strand
TAAAACATTAACCGTTGATGGTAATAACCCGCTTTCTGGAAGAGAAGTTATGTTCACTCTTGAGGTAACTTTAGTCCGTGATGCAACAGAAGAAGAGATTGCGATAGGCGGGAAGGTAGATGCCGATCCTAGTCTTGAAGAAATTCTTGATAATGCAGAAAAATAATGCGTAAGTGAAGAGATGCTTGCATTATTTATTTTTTGTATAAGTAGCACTCCATGAATAGTCTTTTTATGGAGTGCGAGAGGCTATAGCTCCTATAGCATTGCTTGTAATCTTTCTTTTTCTAGGCGCGCCCCAAATGTAGTGACAATTTCAGCTGCCGCTTGGCTGGCTAAGTTTCCCGCATCAAGATCACTATATCCCTGTGTTAACCCATACATGAAAGCGCCTGCAAACATATCACCCGCTCCATTAGTGTCAACTGGTGTTACTTTTTTAGCATCTACTGAAGTACGCATGCCAGCACTGACTATCGTTGCCCCTTCTTTTCCTTGGGTGATGATGATTTTTTTCGCAATACTCTCTAAAGCCGTAATAGCATCTTCTAAATTATCAGTGGAAGTATATGTTTGTGCTTCTTCTTCATTGCAGAATAGAATATCAACGCCATCACCGATAATCTCAGTTACACCGTCTTTAAAATAAGTGACCATTGCAGGGTCAGAGAAAGTGAAAGCTGTTTTGACTCCGTTTTCTGTTGCTATTTTTCGAGCAGCAATAGCCGCATTGCGTGAGCAGTCCGAGGTTACTAAATAGCCTTCGATATAAAGATATTCTGAGTTTTTTAGCTGTTCTAGTTGTAGGTCAGCTTCACAAAAATCAGAAGTGATGCCTAAGTATGTGTTCATAGTGCGTTCTGCATCATCTGTCACCATTACCATGCATTTTCCTGTAATGCCGTCACCTTTTATCTTGTCTAATTTAGTTTCAACTCCTGCTTCAGCTAGGTCTTTCATGTAAAAGTTGCCACCTTCGTCATCAGCTACCTTGCAGGCATAAAACGTTTTACCACCTAACTGACTAATAGCAACGATTGTATTGGCAGCCGACCCTCCCCCTGCACGCTTCTTTAATCCGAATTCTTTGATTAAGTTGTCTGATAATTGTTGTTGTTTATCTTCTTCTATTAGTGTCATTAGACCTTTTTCGATATTATTTTTTGCTAGAAAAGCGTCAGATACGCTAAACTCCATATCGACAAGTGCATTGCCAATGCCGTAAACGTGGTATTTCATTGCTTATGATTTTCCTTGCTATAATTTAGTTAAAAGGGATGGTTTCTTACTTATTTTTATAAGAAAAGCTTGTTTGAATACAAGTAAATTAGATATTCCTTAATAATCGGTAACTATAGCAGTATTTGGTAGATATCACCTTGTTTTATAGGTATAGCCCCCTATCATTATATTTATCTGATAGTATAGTTTTATTTGCCATAGAATGAGTCTAATAGTCATTATAATTGGTAAAGAAATTGATAAATACTCAGGTAGCATCTAGAGAGTAATTGTTTGTATGGTTTGCTGTTTTGTCAGTAAAAATAATATTTGATTACTCTAATCAAATATTTTCATAAAAGTAAAAGTAAGGCAGATAAGAATATTTATGGCTAATTCGCATGAGTCAGATCACGATTTAGGTTTGGCGGTAGAAGAATCCCGTCCAAAAGTTAAAGAACCCGCACGATATAAGGTTATACTATTAAACGATGATTTTACTCCGATGGAGTTTGTCGTTGAAGTATTACAAAGTTTTTTTGGATTAAATCAAGAAGGTGCAACCCGTGTAATGTTAAGTGTTCATACAAAGGGTAAAGGTGTGTGTGGCACTTATACCAAAGAGATTGCTGAGACAAAAGTTGATCTTGTTAACGATTACGCGCGTGAGTGTCAGCACCCGTTGTTATGTACTATGGAAGAGGCGTAAGAAAATGTTAAGTGCAGAAGTCGAATATTCTATTAATCGCCTGTTTACCGAAGCACGTGATAAAAGTCATGAATTTGTTACTGTTGAGCATCTGCTATTAGCGATGACAACTAACCCTACTGCGGCAGAAGCGTTGCGTGCCTGTGGTATTGATATTCCTGTGTTACAAACAGAGTTAGAAAGCTTTATTGAAGAAAGCACGCCTGTTTTAGTTGAAGAGGACGAGCGTGATACACAGCCAACTTTGGGTTTCCAGCGTGTTATACAGCGTTCTGTTTATCATGTTCAAGCATCAGGAAAAGATGAGGTGACAGGGGAAAATATCTTAGTAGCCATTTTTGGTGAGCCAGAATCCCATGCCGTTTACTATTTATCTCGTCAAAATATGACACGTTTAGATTTAGTGAATTATGTCTCTCATGGTATTCACAAAGCAGATGATGAAATGTCGCTAGGTGAATTCATGATGGATGATGATCCTGAGATGCCAGATGATATTTCTCTTGTTGAAGAGGAAGAAGCTCCTGCTGAAACGCCCTTACAGCGTTTTGCTGAAAACTTAAATGAGCAAGCTGAAGCAGGTAAAATAGATCCTTTAATTGGTCGTGATAGTGAAATTGAACGTGCTGTACAAGTGCTTTGTCGTCGTCGCAAAAACAATCCTTTATTAGTTGGCGAGGCCGGCGTTGGTAAAACAGCCATTGCAGAAGGTTTGGCAAAACGTATTGTTGATAAAGAAGTTCCCGAAGTGTTGGAAAGTGCAACTATTTATTCTTTGGATCTAGGTGCTTTGGTTGCAGGGACGAAATATCGTGGTGACTTTGAGAAACGATTAAAAGCAGTCTTGAATCAGATTAAAAATGAAGAGCATGCCGTACTGTTTATCGATGAGATACATATTATTATAGGAGCAGGAGCTACTTCAGGCGGTACAATGGATGCCTCAAACCTTATCAAACCCATGTTAGCTTCAGGTGAGTTAAAGTGTATGGGCTCCACAACGTATCAGGAATATCATAGTATTTTTGAAAAAGATCGTGCTTTAGCGCGTCGTTTTCAAAAAATTGATATTAATGAGCCAAGCGTGTCTGAAACGATTCAAATATTGAAAGGTTTAAAAACGCATTATGAAAAATATCATAATGTAAAATATACACTACCAGCCTTAGAGTCTGCGGCAAAGCTTTCAGCGCGTTATATAACAGATCGTCACTTACCTGATAAGGCAATTGATGTTATTGACGAGGCAGGTGCGCGTCGTCAGTTAGAGCCAAAATCATCGCGTAAAAAGACGATATCCGTCGGTGATGTAGAAGATATTATCGCTAAAATGGCACGTATTCCGCCTAAAACAGTATCATCTTCCGATATGGCTGTTTTAAAGAAGCTAGACAGTAGTTTGAAGCGTGTTGTATTTGGTCAAGATGATGCAATTGCTCAATTAGTAACATCAATTAAGATGGCTCGTTCTGGTTTGCGTGAAGACGGAAAAACCATTGGTTCATTCTTGTTTGCAGGTCCAACAGGTGTGGGTAAAACAGAAGTTGCCAAGCAGTTATCTGAGCATTTAGGAATTGAGTTACTACGTTTTGATATGTCTGAATATATGGAGCGTCATACGGTTTCACGTTTGATTGGTGCGCCTCCAGGATATGTCGGCTTTGATGAAGGTGGTTTGTTAACAGATGCGGTTAATAAAAATCCTCATGCTGTGCTGTTACTAGATGAAATAGAGAAGGCGCATCCTGATGTGTTTAATATCTTATTGCAGGTGATGGATAACGGTAGCCTCACGGATAGCAATGGTCGTAAAGTTGATTTTCGTAATGTTATTTTAATTATGACCAGTAATGCGGGTGCTCACGATATTAACCGTAGTTCTCTAGGTTTCACCAAGCAAGATCATACTTCTGATATAGGTAAAGCAATAGAGTTAGCCTTTACACCTGAATTTAGAAATCGTTTAGATGCAGTTATTCAGTTTGGTGCGTTAATTCCTAAGGTGATCGTCTCAATTGTAGATAAATTCCTAATCCGTCTTGAAGCACAGTTAATTGATAAAAATGTAACCTTAATAGTGGATGACAAAGCAAAGCGCTGGTTAGCTAAAGAAGGTTATGATGTTAAAATGGGCGCACGTCCTATGGAGCGTTTGATACAAGAAAAAATTAAACGCCCACTTGCTGATGAGTTATTGTTTGGTAAGTTGAGCAAGGGCGGAACGGTACGTATTAGTGAAAAATCGGGAGAAATCACTTTGGCGTATGGCGAGAAAGCGGTGCCAGCATAGAATCTTAGTGTCCTAACTGTTGATACATTAAAAAGCCCTGTTATCAGAGATGTTAGCAGGGCTTTTTGTATATGGAGGGGTATTAATCAGCAGGTGTATAAGTAGCGATTGCCTCAAGTTGCTTTTCAGTAAAAAGTTTTTCAATAAGTGGAAATAACTCTTTGTCTTCAACTAAGGTATGGTCTCTCAGCACAAGTGCAAAATCATTTAAATCTTTTTTGGCGCTGGATAGTTCAATACGATCAACGAGTAAGCGAAGAAACCCATGTTCTTTTAATAAAGCGGGTGCTACTCCTATATGCTCTCTGTATTCTTTGTAAAGTGGCGCAAAAATAGTTCTTTCTTCATGTTGAAAGTGTAATTCTAGTTCATCAGCATAGTATTTTTTAATTATTTCAATGCCTGCAAGCAGTTCATCCTTATCATCGCTTTCTGCTATTTTTAAAATTTTTTCAGCAAACAGAAGTGACTCTTCATGTTCTGTTGTTATTTTTTTAAATTTATCTTGAATATTCATTGTTACCTTCATTGTCATAGGAGGTGAATGGGGGTGGAGAATACTCCAATGTGGGGAGATTATGCGAATATTAAGCGAATAAATCTAATTATTTTAGATCATTACTAGCGACTTTCCCCATTCATCGGTATTCTCTATGCTCAATTTTATCTGCCACTATTAGCTACTTATATACTATGTCAAACGAATACAATCCTAAATCTATCGAATCATCCGTCCAAAAAGTTTGGGAGGATAATAAGTCATTTGAAGTGACAGAAGATCATAGTAAAGAGAAATTTTATTGTCTCTCAATGTTTCCTTACCCGAGTGGCAAGTTGCATATGGGGCATGTGCGTAATTATACGATTGGCGATGTTGTCTCTCGTTTTCAGCGAATGCAGGGGAAAAATGTTTTACAACCAATGGGGTGGGATGCGTTTGGTCTGCCTGCAGAAAATGCTGCGATCAAAAATAATGTACCACCCGCCGCGTGGACAGATAGCAATATTGACGATATGCGAGGGCAACTTAAAAAAATGGGCTTGGCGTATGACTGGTCTCGAGAACTAGCCACCTGTAAACCTGAGTATTATCGTTGGGAGCAATGGTTTTTCTTAAAATTACTTGAAAAAGGTATTGTTTATCGAAAAAAAGCAACCGTAAACTGGGATCCCATCGATCAAACCGTATTGGCAAATGAGCAAGTTGTTGATGGGCGTGGTTGGCGTTCAGGTGCAGTCGTTGAGCAGCGTGAAATTGATCAATGGTTTTTGAAAATAACAGATTATGCAGATGAATTATTAGAAGATGTACAAAAGTTAGAAGAGTGGCCAGAGCAAGTTCGCACCATGCAAGCGAATTGGATAGGGCGCTCAGAAGGTGTAAATATGAGCTTTGGTATCGAAAATTCAAAGGATGAGCTATCTGTTTTTACCACACGTCCAGATACATTAATGGGGGTCACTTATGTTGCGGTAGCGCCACAGCATCCTTTAGCATTAGAGGCGGCAAGTAATAATCCCGAATTAAGCGCTTTTATTGATGAATGTAAAAATATCAAAGTAGCTGAAGCCGATATGGCGAAAATGGAAAAGAAGGGCATGGCAACAGGTATAAATGCGGTACATCCTGTTACTGGTGATCTTGTTCCTGTGTGGGTGGCAAATTTTGTCTTGATGTCCTATGGCTCAGGGGCTGTTATGGCAGTACCTGCACATGATGAACGTGACTATGAGTTTGCAAATAAGTATGGCATTGACATAAAGCAAGTTATTACATCAGCAGATGGTGATAAAATGTCCATTAGTGAAGAAGCTTACACGGAAAAAGGTGTACTGATTAACTCGGGTGAATTTGATGGCTTAAGTTCTGCCGATGCATTTAATGCAATTGCTGATTTTTTAAGTAAAGAAAATAAAGGGGCTAAGACGGTAAATTATCGTTTACGTGACTGGGGTGTCTCGCGACAACGCTATTGGGGTTGTCCTATTCCTATTATCTACTGTGATGATTGTGGTGCTGTACCTGTGCCAGAAAAAGATTTACCTGTTGAGCTACCAACGGAAATAGCGTTTGATGAAACAGGTGGCTCTCCTATCAAGAAGATGCCCGAATTTTATGAAACCACATGCCCTAGTTGTGGCAAAGCTGCAAGGCGTGAAACAGATACGTTTGATACCTTCTTCGAATCATCATGGTATTACGCGCGTTATACTGGTGCAGATAATAATCAGTCCATGCTGGATGAGCGTGCTGATTACTGGCTACCTGTCGATCAATATATCGGTGGTATTGAGCATGCTGTGTTGCATTTGTTATATGCGCGCTTCTTCCACAAGCTAATGCGTGATGAAGGCTTGGTGTCATCGGATGAACCGTTTACAAAACTGCTTACGCAAGGAATGGTGCTTGCAAATACTTACTATCGTGAGAATGATAAAGGGGGGCAAGAGTGGATTTCTCCTGAGAATGTTGATGTGCAGTTTGATGAAAAAGGTAAGCCTAAAGGCGCTATTTTACGTGAGGATGGCAAACCTGTTTTGACAGATGGCATGAGTAAAATGTCAAAATCCAAAAATAATGGCGTTGATCCTCAAGGTTTGATTGATAAATACGGTGCAGATACGCTACGTCTATTTTCAATGTTTGCAGCACCACCAGATCAAAGTATGGAATGGTCTGACACAGGAGTAGAGGGGGCAAATCGCTTCTTGCGTCGTTTATGGCGGCAAGTTCAAGAGCATGCGGAACGGGGTTCTGTTGAAAAACTTGATATTGCTAGTTTAAATGATGAGCAAAAAGCAATACGTCGCAAGCTATATTTATCTTTACAGAAAGTGACAGATGATATGTCGCGTCGCTTTACCTTTAATACAGCGATAGCAGCAAATATGGAGCTGTTAAATGATGTTGCTAAGTTTAAAGATGAAAGCGAGCAAGGCAGGGCGGTTAGGCAGGAAGTCTTTGAAACAGTCTTGTTGATGTTATCTCCCATAGCGCCACACATCTGTGAAGAATTATGGCAAACACTAGGAAAATCATCAGCATTAATTGACGAGCTATGGCCTGAAATTGATGAGTCCGCATTAGTGCAGGATAATATTGAATTAATAGTTCAAGTGAATGGTAAGCTACGAGGAAAAATCACAGTTTCTGTTGATGCAGAAGAAGAGAATATTAAGCAACAGGCGCAAGACTCAGCTAATGTGAAAAAGTTTATTAATGAAAATTTAGCGGGAAAATCGGTGCGTAAAATAATCGTGGTGAAAGGTCGCTTAGTAAATATAGTTGTGGCTTAAAAATACCGATGCTTAATATAAATGGTATAGACAAATGTTAGCTAGTAGTGAGAGATATAAAATTGGACTCAAAATATCCTACATAGTATGGATAATGATCTTTTTATCCTCTTGTTCTGGTGCTAGTTTTCATTTGCGTCATAGTGCGAGTCTATCTGCTGGTTATGACACAATTGCAATAACGGGTATTGCTCCAGAATCAAAAATTTATCTTGCTTTAGAGCAGGCTGTTGTAGCCGCAGGAGGGAAGATTGTGCCTCCTCCTAAGGCAAATACTATTGTGCGAGTGAGTGCTTTAAAAGAAGGTAAAAAAATCATTGCTTATACTGAAAACAGAGTTGCACGAGAATATATGGTTTTTTTACGCCTTCGTTATCAGCTTGAACGTTCTGGAAAAGTATTGAAAAGTCGTCGGATTAATTTGGATAAAACCTTAATTTATGATGTTAATTTTGTCCTTGGAAAAGCAGAAGAAGAACGTCGTATTTTACAATCATTACGTGAAGAGGCAGTGCGTTTAATATTGCTACGTTTGAAATATAGTAAGTCTTAGGTTTTTATTTTTTAATACCCTCATTAGTTAGATTTACAAGCTTGACTGTTTTTTTTGTGCTTCTAAATACTGTTTATGAAGAATGATTAGTAAAATTTATTAGATAAGGAATGCTGAATAACTGATTGTATTTTAAGCTAAAAATAAAGCATTGGTGTTTTATGATTTTGAAGGTTTGGGTTGGCTTTATATGTGAACTTATTGATTTTAATAATAATAAAATTAAGATTGTCAATATAAAAAAGAAGAAAAATGTAAGATGTCTTTCTTGAGTTTTAGTTGGAATTAAGTGTATATTCAGCCTCTTAATAAAAATTATTAAGTGTATGAAGTGGTTTTTGATTGTTTGTTTTATAATCAATATAATGTTTACAATATTACAGTTTGATCTATTTGTTGTGTGATGAAATAAATAGATCTACGTCTTAGGTGGTTATACGAAATTATGTCGATGCTAGAAGCGTATTTGCCCATTCTCGTTTTTTTAGGGGTTGGTTTTGGTCTTGCAATGATATTGCTCTTGCTCGGTGCTTTATTAAGTACCCGCAAGCCCGATGAAGCAAAAGACTCACCCTTTGAATGTGGTTTCGAGGCGTTTGAAGATGCGCGCATGAAATTCGATGTACGTTACTACCTTGTTGCTATTCTATTTATTATTTTTGACTTGGAAATTGCGTTTCTTTTTCCATGGGCAATCGTTCTAAATAAAATCGGTGTGTTTGGTTTGGTTGCAATGGCTATTTTCTTGGGGATTCTAATAATTGGGTTTATCTATGAGTGGAAAAAAGGAGCTTTGGAATGGGAATAGAAGCGAATAGCACTCAAGAAGCAGGTTTTCTTACCACCTCAGCCGATAAGCTCGTAAATTGGGCGCGTACTGGTTCACTTTGGCCGATGACCTTTGGTTTAGCCTGTTGTGCGGTTGAGATGATGCAAGCAGGAGCGGCACGTTACGATATGGATCGTTTCGGCGTTTTGTTTCGCCCAAGCCCTCGTCAAGCCGATGTGATGATTGTTGCTGGCACACTCACTAATAAAATGGCACCTGCACTGCGTAAAGCGTATGACCAAATGGCAGAGCCGCGTTGGGTGATTTCTATGGGGTCATGTGCAAATGGTGGTGGTTACTATCACTACTCCTATGCCGTTGTTCGTGGTTGTGATCGCATTATTCCTGTCGATATCTATGTGCCAGGCTGTCCTCCAACTGCCGAAGCATTGCTGTATGGCATCATTCAGTTGCAGAATAAAATCAAGCGTACCAATACAATATTTCGCAAGGTGGAAGCGTAATGGGTAATAGTACATCCCCTATGATAGAAGCTTTGCAGGCTGAGATATCATCATCTCTAGAAGATAAAGTGCAAAATTCTACCATTGCATTCAATGAACTCACGGTTGAAGTATCAGCAGAAAATTTAGTCGATGTCGCCATGCAGTTACGAGACACGCATGGCTTCGATCAATTAATCGACCTTTGTGCTGTTGATTACCTAAGCTATGGTGAATCAGAATGGGATGCCGATGTATCAGGGTTTAGCCGTGGCGTAAAAAATAAAGACGATTTATTTAACTTTGATGCAAAGCCAGATAAAGATGCGAGTAGTGATATTGAAGCGGGCAGACGTTACGCCGTCGTGATTCATTTGCTCTCGGTAAAAAATAATAAACGTCTACGTCTAAAAATATTTTGTGATGACAATGACATGCCGATGATGGACTCTGTCCACTCCGTATGGAATGTAGCAAATTGGTTTGAAAGAGAAGCGTTTGATTTGTTTGGTATTATTTTTGTTAACCATCCCGATCTACGTCGTATATTAACGGACTACGGTTTTGTGGGTCATCCTTTTAGAAAAGACTTCCCCTTGATAGGTCAGGTCGAAATGCGCTACGACGAAGCATTAAAACGTGTTGTATATGAGCCTGTCTCTATTGAACCCCGTGTTTTAGTACCACGTGTGATTCGCGCATCGGAAGGTACAAGAGATGTAACAGAGGCGGATGATTAATGCCTGAAATTCGTAATTTTACTTTAAACTTTGGTCCCGTCCATCCTGCCGCACATGGTGTGTTACGCCTAGTGCTAGAAATGGATGGTGAAGTGATTCAGCGTGCAGACCCACACATTGGTTTACTGCATCGAGGTACTGAAAAACTAGCTGAAAGTAAGCCGTATAACCAAAGTATTGGCTATATGGATCGGCTCGATTATGTCTCGATGATGTGTAACGAGCATGGCTATGTATTAGCACTTGAGAAAATGCTAAATATCGAAGCCCCTATTCGTGCTCAGTATATTCGCGTCATGTTTGATGAAATCACACGTATTCTTAACCATTTATTATGGATCGGGGCACATGCGCTAGACGTTGGTGCGATGACCATGTTTCTCTATGCATTTCGTGAGCGTGAAGACTTAATGGATGTTTACGAGGCGGTTTCAGGCGCACGTTTACATGCCACCTATTATCGTCCTGGTGGTGTCTACCGCGACCTTCCTGATGTCATGCCACAGTATGAAAAGTCTCGCTGGAATAGTGATGCCGACATTAAGCGCTTAAATGCAAATCGTGGTGGAACGGTTCTCGATTTTCTTGATGATTTTACGGCACGTTTCCTTGGCTATGTTGATGAGTATGAAACTCTACTGACAGATAATCGTATCTGGAAACAACGTTTAGTAGATGTGGGTATTGTCTCTCCTGAACGTGCGTTGCAGTTAGGTTTAACAGGTGCGATGTTGCGTGGTTCAGGGGTTGAGTGGGACTTACGCAGAAAACAACCTTATGAAGTCTATGATAAGTTAGATTTTGATATTCCAGTGGGTGTCAATGGCGATAGTTATGACCGTTATTTAGTACGTATCGAAGAAATGCGCCAGTCCAATAAAATCATTAAACAATGTGTTGATTGGCTGGGCAAGAATCCAGGTCCTGTTATTCTTGATGACTATAAAGTAGCACCGCCACCAAGAGCGTCAATGAAGTCAGATATGGAAGCGTTAATTCATCACTTTAAATTATCAACAGAAGGTTATTGTTTACCAGAAGGCGAAGCTTACGCGGCGGTAGAACACCCTAAAGGTGAATTTGGTTGTTATATTGTTTCCGATGGTGCAAACAAACCTTATCGCTTAAAAATTCGCGCGCCTGGTTTTGCCCATATGTCTGCAATGGATGAGTTAACTAAAGGGCATATGTTAGCAGATGTCGTTACGATTATCGGCACAATGGATATTGTATTTGGTGAGGTGGATCGATGAGTGAAACCATTATAAATGATATGAGAAAAGCATCAGGTGATGCGTCACTCCTTACGCAACATGAAATTGATGATATTAATTCATGGCTAAAACGCTATCCTGAAGATAGATCACAGTCGGCTTTATTGGCGGCTTTGCGTGCAGTCATGCACGAAGATCATTATATCTCACGAGAAAAAATGGATGCAGTCGCGGCGTATTTAAGTATCCCTAAAATAGCAGTTTATGAAGTTGCTAGTTTTTACTCTATGTATGAGCTAGATGAAAAAGCAGCAGGGCGACACAGTATTTCTGTTTGTACTAATGTTTCTTGCATGCTGAATGGTTCAGACGAAATTGTTGAGCATATTGAAGCAAAGCTAGGTATTAAAATGGGCGAAACAACGGCTGATGGTAAATTTTTCTTTAAGGTAGAAGAAGAGTGTTTAGCTGCTTGTTGCGGTGCGCCGATGATGCAAGTAAATCATGTTTATTATGAAGGTCTTACAACGGAAAAAGTTGATGAGATTTTGGATGGTTTGGAGTAGGTGCGATGGTAGATCAAGTTTGCTTCATAACAAAAAAGTATGGTGATGAGTCACATACACTGGAAAATTATCTAAAAGAAGGTGGTTATCAGTCGTGGCAAAAAATCCTTAAAGACAGTGATGACCCAGACGATATTATTGAAGAAATAAAAATATCAGGTCTACGTGGTCGTGGTGGTGCAGGTTTTCCAACGGGCATGAAGTGGAGTTTTATGCCACGCAAAATGCCAGGGCAAAAATATATTGTCTGCAACTCAGATGAGTCTGAACCTGGTACCTGTAAAGATCGTGATTTATTACGTTTTAATCCTCATGCCTTAGTGGAAGGAATGGCGATTGCGGGTTATTGTATCGGTGCAACGGTTGGTTATAACTACATGCGTGGCGAGTTTATGGATGAACCATTTATTCGTTTTGAGCAAGCCGTCAAAGAAGCCTATGAAGCAGGTTTTTTAGGTAAAGATATTTTAGGTTCGGGTGTCGATTTTGACTTGTACGGTTCTTTAGGTGCAGGTGCTTATATCTGTGGCGAAGAGACTGCCTTATTAGAATCTCTTGAAGGTAAAAAAGGTCAGCCACGCTTTAAACCGCCATTCCCCGCAAGTTTTGGTTTATACGGTCGCCCAACAACCATTAATAACACAGAAACATTATCTTCCATCCCTGTTATTTTGCGTAATGGTGGTGAATGGTTTAGGGATTTGGGTGTTGAAGGTTCAGGCGGTGAGAAGTTGTTTTCAATGTCAGGACATTTGCAAAACCCAGGTAACTTTGAAGTCCCTATGGGGATTCCATTCCCTGAGTTATTAGCCTTAGCAGGTGGGATGCGTGAAGGGCGTAAGCTTAAAGCCATTATACCAGGTGGTTCTTCCGTTCCTGTTATGCCAGCAGATGTGGCGATGGAATTAACCATGGACTACGACACCATTGCAAAAGCAGGGTCTTACCTCGGTTCTGGTGCGGTAATGGTGATGGACGATACAACCGATATGGTGAAGTTGTTACAACGCATATCACGCTTTTATTTTTCAGAGTCTTGTGGTCAGTGTACACCATGTCGAGAAGGGACTGGGTGGTTGTACCGTATGTTGACACGTATTGTAGAAGGCAATGGCACACTGGAAGATATTGATCGCTTAGATGATGTGGCGCACAAAATTGAAGGTCGTACTATCTGTGCATTAGGTGAAGCCGCAGCGATGCCTGTATGGAGTTTTATACAGCATTTTAGAGAAGAATTTGTATATTACGTTGAGCATGGTTGCTCAATGGTGAAGTCAAAGTAAGTGTCGTTTAGTCATCGAAACTTCGGATGATTGAGTTAATGAGTATCAGGGTTGAGTAGGTAATAGAAGCATGAGTGAAGAGTTAGTCACAATCAAAATTAACGATCAGGAGATTCAGGCAAAACCTGGCTCCATGTTAATTGAGGCTGCTGATGATGCTGGTATTCATATACCGCGTTTTTGCTATCATAAAAAATTATCTATCGCAGCTAATTGTCGCATGTGTTTAGTGGAAGTAGAACGCGCTCCTAAACCTATGCCAGCCTGTGCTACGCCTGTTAATGATGGCATGAAAGTTTGGACTCGCTCTGAAAAAGCATTGTCAGCACAAAAAGACAATATGGAATTCTTGCTGATTAATCACCCGCTTGACTGTCCTATTTGTGATCAAGGTGGTGAGTGTGAACTGCAAGATTTATCGGTGAAGTCAGGTGGTGGCTCTTCTAACTTTAAAGAAATAAAGCGGGTTGTTGTCGATAAAGATATTGGTTCATTAATTGCAACCGAAATGACACGCTGTATTCAATGTACCCGTTGTGTGCGCTTTGGTGAAGAAATTGCAGGGCTACGAGAAATGGGTGCGCTTGGTCGTGGCGACCGCATGGAAATAGGCACATTTGTTGAGCAAAGTCTGCAATCGGAACTATCGGGTAATATTATTGATATTTGCCCCGTTGGTGCTTTGACAGCTAAACCTTCTCGCTATAAAGCACGTCCTTGGGAGGTGGTGCAAACACCATCAATCGCTTCACACGATAGTGTTGGTTCAAATATTTATGTGCATAGTTTTAGGCAACACGTCGTACGTACTGTCGCAAGAGAAAATGAGGCGGTAAATGAATGTTGGATTTCAGACCGAGACCGTTTTAGCTATGAAGGGGTAAATGCTGAAGACCGTTTGCTCAAGCCAATGATTAAACAGGATGGTGTTTGGCGAGATGTTGAATGGAGTGATGCACTTGAAGCGGTGGCAGAGCGAATAAAAGCCACCGATATTAGCCAACTAGGTGCGTTAGTTTCTCCACGTGCAACACTTGAAGAGCAATATCTCTTACAAAAAATGTTACGTGCATGTGGTGTTAATAATATTGACCACCGTTTGCGCCAGAGTGATTTTTATGACCAAGGGGTAGCACCAATAGCTCCCTCTTTAGGTATTTCTATTGCTGAATTAGAAGCGCAAAATGCTGTTTTGTTGATAGGCTCTAATGTTCGTCAAGAACAACCCATGATCAATCATCGCCTACGTAAAGCTGCTTTAAAGGGTGCAGATATTATGACGGTTAATCCCCGTCGATATGACTTTAATTATGATGTGGCTAATCAGTTAGTTGGTAATGCTAGTGAAATGCTAGAGCAACTCGCCGCGATAGCCGTGGCGAGTGGTGATATACCAAGTGCTGTTGAAGATTTAGTTAAGGGCGTAGAGGTAAGCGATTCAATAAAAGCAATCGCAGAAAGCTTACAACAGGCAGACAAAGCGATTATATTATTAGGCAATATTGCCGTAGCACATCCCCAATATTCCGCTTTACGTGCGTTAGCGATGGTGATTGCCGAGAATACAGGAGCAACCATTGGCTCGTTAGTTGAGTCAGCAAATACCGCCGGTGCTTGGATGGCGGGAGCTGTACCGCATCGACAATCAGCGGGACAAGCGATTGAGCAAGAGCAAGCAGGTAAGAATAGTAGCGAAATGCTAACGTCTAAGCTGAAAATGTTTATCTTGTTAGATGTTGAGCCGGAATTTGATTGTGATGACCCACAACTGGCTTTATCAGCAATGAATCAAGCAGAATGTGTGATTGCAATTACCCCTTTTGCTAGTGAAGCAATGAAGTCTTATGCTGATATTTTATTGCCAGCATCAACAGCTTTGGAGACATCGGGCACGTTTGTTAATGCAGAAGGTACTTGGCAGAGCTTTATGGGTGCAAGTAAGCTACCTGAAGACGCGCGTCCGACATGGAAAATTTTACGTGTCTTAGGTAATGCGCTAAATGTGTCTGGTTTCGATTATGTTTCCTCTGAAGATGTGCGTGATGAATTAAAGCTAGAAATGGACGGCATAACACAGACAGATAGTAATGAACTGATGCAGATTTATCAAAAGCATAGCGTAGATTCGGGTGTGCAACGTATTTCTGAAGTATCCACTTATAAAAGTGATAGTTTAGTAAGAAGAGCAAAGGCTTTGAATGTCACTGATACAGAATCAGAAGTGTATATGAATTCAGGCGATGTGGATAAACTCGGTTTGTCAGCAAGCGCAACCGTGCGTCTTGTTCAAGGTACTGCTGAAGCAACGGCAAAAATAGTAATAGATGATAATGTCTCTGAAAATTGTGTGTTGGTTTTAGGAGGAACAGAACTTGCATCAAGTTTAGGTTCAAGTTTTGGGGCTATAGCAGTTAGTGCTGTTTAGGACTTCGAATTAAATAACTAGAGGAAGATAACGCAGAATTTTTGTTTCAGATTGGATGATCTCAAGAGGCGCATAGTTATTCTATGCAACGATTTGAGATCATTCAAACTGGGACAAAAAAGCAAGTTAAGTTCCTCTAGTTGTTTTGTTCGGAGTCCTTAATATTCTTGAGAAAAAAATATCAAACAGTTAATGTTTGAAGATCAGATACTTATAGAGAGTTATATATTTTGGATAGTTTAATTGCAATTTGGGATGGTTTACCAGAGGCGTTACAAACCGTCATTGTGATCTTGTTAAAGATCGTAGCTATTCTATTGCCTTTGATTTTAGCCGTCGCTTATACGACGTTTGCAGAGCGTAAAGTCATTGGTTACATGCAGGTGCGTTGTGGACCCAATCGAGTAGGCCCTAAAGGGTGGCTACAACCGATTGCTGATGTTGTTAAACTTATGTTTAAGGAGATCATTACACCAACAGAATCAAGTAAAGCCGTTTTCTTTATTGCCCCCATTCTTGCGCTTGCGCCTGCTTTAGTGGTTTGGTCAGTCATTCCTTTCTTTGACGGTGGTGTGTTAGCAAATGTTAATGCAGGTTTGTTATTTGTTTTAGGGATCACCTCTTTAGATGTCTTTGGCATAATTCTTGCAGGTTGGGCTTCTAACTCTAAATATGCAATTTTAAGCTCCATGAGAATTGGCGCACAAATGGTTGCCTACGAAATAGCAATGGGCTTCGCCTTAGTAGGTGTTCTAATGGCGGCAGGTAGTTTGAACCTTTCTGATATTGTTAATGCTCAGTCAGGTGGAATACAACATTGGTTTATGTGGCCATTATTTGGTTTGTTAGTTGTATATTTTATATCGGGTGTAGCAGAAACGAATCGTGCACCTTTTGATGTGGCAGAAGGTGAGTCGGAGATAGTAGCGGGTTTCCATGTGGAATATTCAGGCATGGCATTTGCACTATTTTTCTTGGCAGAGTATGCCAGTATGTTGTTGATCTCAGTATTAACTGCTTTGCTATTCTTAGGGGGCTGGTTATCTCCCTTTGAAAATTTTGAGAGTCTATTGGCTATTCCTGTGATTGGTGCTTTCTTTGACAGCGGTTTTCATTGGTTAATTTTTAAGTCGCTTATCTTCTTGTTCTTATATTTATGGTTTAGAGCAACTTTCCCACGTTATCGTTATGATCAAATTATGCGTTTGGGTTGGAAAATATTAATACCTGTTACATTGATTTGGATTTTTGGTGAAGGTATTGCCATTGGATTAGGATGGGAGCCTTGGAAATGATGAGTTCAATTAAGCACTTTGTAAAAACATTTACACTGTTTGAGTTATTACAGGGGCTCAGTGTAACGGGTAAGTATTTTTTTGCGAAGAAGATTACAATTCAATACCCTGAGCAAAAAACACCTATTTCGCCACGTTTTCGTGGTCATCATGCTTTACGTCGTTACCCTAATGGGGAAGAGCGTTGTATTGCCTGTAAATTATGTGAAGCTGTATGTCCTGCGCTAGCGATTGATATTGAGCTAGAAGAACGGGCGGATGGTACGCGTAGAACCACAAAATACAATATCGATATGTTTAAATGTATCTATTGTGGATTTTGTGAAGAAGCTTGCCCTGTCGATGCAATCGTAGAAACACAAATTTTTGAGTATCACTTTGAAGAGCGCGGTGAGCATCTTATGACGAAAGAAAAGCTTTTAGCTTTTGGTGACAAGCATGAATTAGATATTGCAAAACATAGAGCAGCAGATGCACCTTATCGGTAAATTAAAGTGATGGTAATAAACACTATCTTTATATCGATAATTAGTGACTTCAGAGGTATTAAATTAAATGACATTTGAGCAATTCATCTTCTATATATTTGCAACAGTAACGATAGTTTCTGCTATCGGCGTGGTTACTATGCGTAACCCTGTATACGCAGCACTGTTTCTTATATTAGCCTTTTTTACCAGTGCAGCAACATGGATACTATTAGAAGCGGAATTCTTAGGTGTTGTCTTGGTGCTGGTATATGTTGGTGCTGTAATGGTGCTATTTTTGTTTGTTATTATGATGTTAGATATTAATATCGATCCTCTGCGAGAAGGCTTTATACGCTATTTACCTGTTGGTATTTTAGTAGCAGTCATAGTAGCGGCTGAAATTATTATTGTATTAAGCTCTGATACGTTCAATATGGCTATTCCCGACCCGATGCCGTTAAGTTACAGCAATACCAAGGCACTGGGTGAAATCTTATATACCGAATATGTTTATCCTTTCGAGTTAGCTGCCGTTATTCTTGTTGTTGCCATTATTGCAGCGATATCACTCACCATGCGTAAACGTAATGATAAAACAAAACGTCAAAATATTTCAGAACAAGTACGTGTTAAAAGCAAAGACCGCTTGCGTATCATCAACATGAAATCAGAGGAGAAGCAATAAATGATCCCATTATCGCATTTTCTCATATTAGGTGGCTTGCTATTTTCTATTAGTATTGCTGGTATTTTTCTTAATCGTAAAAATATCATTATCTTGCTTATGTGTATTGAATTGATGTTGCTCGCTGTGAATATCAATTTTATTGCCTTTTCTCATTATTTAGGTGATATGGCAGGACAGGTTTTTGTCTTCTTTATTTTAACGGTTGCCGCAGCAGAAGCAGCGATAGGCTTAGCTATTTTAGTCGTTGTCTTTAGAAATCGTCGCACGATCAATGTGCAAGAACTTGATCAGCTAAAGGGGTAATAAGTAAATGACGATGGAATCTATCTACCTAGCCATACCTCTTGCAGCCTTGTTAGGCTCAGTTATAGCGGGATTGTTTGGCAGTAAAATAGGGCGCAAAGGTGCGCATACCGTTACCTTACTAGGTGTTGGTATTGCTTGTGCCTTATCGTTTGTTGTCCTAAAACACATCGCTTTTGATGGTAATAGCTACAATGGTACTGTCTATACATGGATGGTAGTTGAAGGTGTAAAATTTGAAGTAGGTTTTCTTATAGATAACCTAACTGCCATGATGATGGTTGTGGTCACCTTTGTATCATTAATGGTACATATTTACACCATTGCGTATATGTCAGATGATGATCATAACTGGCCAAAATCAAGTCGGGCAGGAGACAATAGTTACCAGCGCTTCTTTAGCTATATATCATTGTTTACTTTCTCAATGCTTATCTTAGTCATGTCGAATAACTTTATGCAGTTATTCTTTGGTTGGGAAGCAGTGGGTTTAGTCTCTTATTTGTTAATTGGTTTTTGGTCTACGCGTGAGACTGCTATTTTCGCCAATATGAAAGCCTTTTTAGTGAATCGTGTAGGTGATTTTGGTTTTATACTGGGTATAGGTGCTATTTTTGCTTATACAGGCTCTTTAGATTACAAAGAGGTTTTTGCGAAGCTTCCTGAAATATCTGAGTTGACCATTACCATCCTTCCTGGTCACGAATGGTCATTAATGACAGTGGCAGCCATCTTGCTATTTATTGGTGCAATGGGTAAATCAGCACAAGTTCCCTTGCATGTCTGGTTACCAGATTCTATGGAAGGTCCAACCCCTATCTCTGCATTAATACATGCGGCAACGATGGTAACTGCAGGTATCTTTATGGTATCGCGTATGTCACCTATCTTTGAGTTATCCGATACGGCACTAAACTTTATTTTGATTATTGGCTCTATCACAGCCTTCTTTATGGGCTTGATTGGTGTAGTACAAAACGATATAAAGCGCGTCGTCGCCTACTCAACCTTATCTCAACTCGGTTATATGACAGTCGCACTCGGTGCCTCAGCGTATAGTGCTGGCGTATTCCACTTAATGACACATGCTTTCTTTAAAGCCTTGTTATTCCTTGCGGCAGGCTCGGTCATTATGGCAATGCACCATGAGCAAGATATTCGTAAAATGGGTGGCTTAAAGAAGTATATGCCAATCACTTATTGGACATCATTGATAGGTTCTTTGGCATTAATAGGATTCCCATTCTTTTCAGGATTTTTCTCCAAGGATATGATTATAGAGGCCGTGCATGAGTCTCATTTATCAGCAGCAGGATTTGCCTATATCATGGTCTTGTTGGGTGTGTTTATTACAGCATTTTATAGCTTTAGATTGTTCTTCTTAGTGTTTCATGGAGAAGAACGTATGGACGCACATACAAAGGAACATCTACATGAATCTCCGTTAACCGTAACAATCCCGCTGATTGCATTAGCTATTCCTGCCGTGATAGCAGGTTATCTTGTTTATCCTATGGTAGTCGGTGACTTCTTTGACGGTGTTATTTATGCCAGTGAAGAACATCCTGTTATTGCCGAACTTGCAGAAAACTATCATGGAATATGGATGTTTGTTTTACATGGTTTGATGGCACCTCCTTTCTGGTTAGCAATGGCGGGATTGGGTAGTGCTTGGTTTATATATATGAAAAAACCTTCTATTGCCCAGTGGGGGTACGATAAATTCCGTTGGTTGCACACCTTGCTGGATAAGAAATATTTTGTAGATGACTTTAATCAGAAAGTCTTTGCTGGTGGAGCGTTAGCACTAGGTAAAGGTTTATGGGCTGCAGGTGATCGCTTCTTGATTGATAACCTTGTTGTCAATGGTTCTGCTAAAGTTGTCGGTTGGTTCTCAGGAATTATTCGTCATATACAAACAGGTTATTTATATCACTATGCTTTCTCTATGATTATTGGTGTGTTGTTAATTATTAGCTGGCTGATTTTTGGGGTGAATTATGTTTGATGGATATTTGCTCAGTGTATTAGTATGGCTACCCATTTTAGGTGGACTCTTAACATTATTTGTTAATGATCGGTTTTTAGCACGCCCAGTTGCGTTAATTGTCAGTGGGGTAACGTTTGTTTTAAGCATTCCATTGTGGACTGATTTTGATCCTAATGGCTATGCAATGCAATTTGTAGAGCTTGTACCGTGGATTGATAGCTTTAGTATCAATTATCATTTAGGCGTTGATGGTATTTCCATGCCATTGTTACTTTTGAATACCTTTACCACCGTGTTGATTGTGATTGCAGGTTGGCAAGTTATTCAAAATAAAGTAGGTCAGTACATGGCTGCTTTCTTGATAATGGAAGGCATCATCAATGGTGTGTTTGCCGCACAAGATGCCATCTTGTTCTATGTGTTTTTTGAAGCCATGCTAATTCCTATGTTTATTGTGATAGGTATTTGGGGTGGTGCTGATCGTGTTTATGCCACGATGAAGTTTTTCCTTTATACCTTCTTTGGCTCAGTTTTCATGCTCGTTAGTTTGTTGTATATGTATTCGCAAGGAAATAGCTTTGCGATTGCTGATCTGCACAATCTAGAGTTGGGAATGACAGCACAGATATTAATATTTTTGTCCTTCCTTATTGCTTTTGGTGTCAAAATTCCTATGTGGCCTGTCCATACATGGCTACCTGATGCTCACGTGCAAGCACCAACAGGAGGCTCAGTTGTACTAGCCGCTATTATGCTGAAAATAGGGGGCTATGGCTTCTTGCGATTTACTTTACCAATGGTTCCCGATGCATCGGCAGAGTTAGCATGGTTAGTTATCTTTATGTCGTTAGTCGCTGTTGTCTATATTGGCTTTATTGCACTCGTTCAGTCCGACATGAAAAAGTTAGTCGCTTATTCATCAATCGCACACATGGGCTTTGTCACCTTAGGTATTTTCCTTATCTATCCCATTATTACTAATACAGGCGCATCAACAGGGTCTGCTTTAGCAATGCAAGGTGGTATGGTACAAATGGTTTCACATGGCTTTATATCGGGAGCAATGTTCCTAAGTATTGGTGTCTTGTATGATCGTATGCACACACGAGAAATATCAGCCTACGGTGGTGTCATTAATAGAATGCCTATTTTTGGTGCGCTCTTTATCTTCTTTGCAATGGCAAATACAGGTTTACCAGGAACATCAGGCTTCGTTGGTGAATTCATGGTTATTTTGTCAAGTTTTAAAGCCAACTTCTGGATTGCTTTCCTCGCCGCATCAACCTTGATTGTTGGTGCAGCTTATACGCTATGGCTTGTAAAGCGCGTTATTTTAGGCGAGGTAGCAAATAATGAAGTAGGTGCTTTAAAGGATCTCAATGTTCGTGAGTTCTTTATGTTAGGTGTTCTTGCGATAGCTGTACTTATTTTAGGTTTATGGCCAGAGCCTCTAACACATGTGATGACAGATACTATCGATCATATTATTCAGCAAGCAACTAGCTCTAAGTTGCCGACGCAATAGGATTAAAAATGCCAGAATATTTATCAGAAATTGCTCCAGCCTATCCAGAAATTTTTCTGTTGATAGCAACGTGTGCAGTGCTATTACTTGATCTTTTTGTCAAAGATTATCAACGATATATTACCTATATAGTGGCACAGGCGAGCTTATTATTTACAGCATGGTTGGTTTATACTGCTACTGACAACGCAACCGTTGTTACAACCTTTAATGATATGTTTGTTGCAGATCCTATGGGGCGTGTGCTGAAAATATCTATAATTCTAATTACCATGGCTGTGTTTGCTTATTCGCGACCTTATTTGAAAGATAGAGGTATGTATAAGGGCGAGTTATTCACATTAGGTCTATTTGCTGTACTCGGTATGATGGTAATGGTTTCAGCGAAGACCATGTTACTCATCTATCTTGGATTAGAATTATTATCATTGTCATTATATGCAATGGTTGCTTTTCGACGTGATAATAAACAAGCTTCAGAAGCTGCTATGAAGTATTTTGTACTAGGAGCGATTGCTTCGGGTATGTTGCTCTACGGCATGTCAATTATTTATGGTTTAAGTGGAAGTTTGAATCTCTCGCATATAGCGACGTATCTATCAAGTCAAGAGGCTGTTATGTCTAACCTAGGGTTACTTTTAGGTTTGTCATTCATATTAGTAGGATTAGGGTTTAAGCTGGGTGTCGTTCCTTTTCATATGTGGATTCCCGATGTATATCATGGCGCACCAACAGCAATCACCATGTTTTTAGGTGCTGCACCTAAAATAGCCGTTTTTGCGATGGTATTTCGTTTGTTGGCAGAAGGCTTGGGCGACATGGTTATTGGTTGGCAACAAATACTCGTTTTACTTGCCGCACTATCATTATTTGTCGGTAATGTTATTGCGATCGCTCAAACTAACTTAAAACGTATGCTCGCATACTCAACTATCTCTCATATGGGATTTGTGGTGATGGGTATCTTAGCAGCGACAGAAGCAGGTTATGCAGCTTCTATGTTTTATATCATTACCTATGCCATTATTTCTATGGGAGGCTTTGCTGTTATTATCTTTCTCAGTAATAAAGAGTCAGAGGCAGATGAATTGGCAGATTTAAAAGGACTAAGCACACGGCATCCTTGGGTTGCCTTTATGATGTTATTATTTTTATTCTCAATGGCAGGAATGCCACCAACAGTTGGTTTTTATGCAAAACTGTCCGTTATACAAGCGGTGGTAGGTGCTGATGTAATATGGTTGGCAGTTTTTGCTGTTATTATGTCTGTTATCGGAGCATATTATTATTTACGTGCAATTAAAATTATGTATTTTGATGAGGCAGATAAAGATATAGCACCAGCCAAAGCAGGGTTTGAATTTGGAGCTTTACTTAGTGTTAATGGTTTAGCTGTTTTGGGATTGGGAATACTACCTAGCTTCTTAATGTCTATATGTGTTGCATCTGTAAACGCTATTCTTTAGGACTCAGGATTGAATAATGTGCGGAACTTGACATAGAATTTTTATTTCAGCTTGGATGATCTCAATGGGCGCATAGTTACTCGTAAAAAATCAAGAATATTTTTAGTCTCAAACCTAAATATGATTATTTAATAACCGCTTTTTGCTAGATATTTCTGTTTTATAGATGAAACAGGAAAAGTGATTTTTATTATTAACCTTTTGGTAAATAGATTTTATTAATTGAATTTACATTAAATATATCCTGTATTGTTATAAAAAATATATAAAAATTCGTTTTATTCTAAGGGATAAGATAGTTGTCTATAAATTATAGTTTTTGAGAAACTATTTTTTTGATATTTTTGCCAATGGTTGGAGGTTGCCCATTGGTCATATATGAACTATCCTTATATCCAAAATATTGACCACCTACTTTGCATGTATATCTTTCACTCTTTATACTGGCACAAGTTTACAAAATATTTTTCTGTCGTTTACAGAATTATTCATTCAAAATTATATTGAATAAGTACAAAAGTTAATAATAAATTTAGGAGTTTTCCAAATGCTGAATAAACGTTATGCATCAGTTGCATTGTTATCATTACTAATACCTATTATGGGCGCCGCTGAAGAGGCAGGCAGAATAGATGCAACCGCTACTTTACCTGATGCAAAGCCAGGACAATGTTTTGCAAAGGTCATCGTTCCTGCAAAATTTGAAGTTCGTCCTGAAAAAGTACTGGTAAAACCAGAGTTTGAGACTGTTGAGGTTATTCCTGCAACTTATGATATTCAGGAAAAACAGGTTCTTGTGAAAGAAGCTGCTAAAAAATTAGTTGCTGTTCCAGCTGTTTATAAAACTGAGAGTGAAAGCATTGAAATTTCTCCAGCAAGAAATGAGTGGGTTACAAGCTTAGGTAAGAGGGGTATTCCTGCGAGTCCTGCGCTTTTAGCAGCGGCTAAAACAAATGGCATTAATATTGATGATTCTACCGTTGGTCAATGTTTTGCGGAGTACTATATTCCAGCAAAGTTTGAAACGAAAGAAAAAGAAGTCTTAGTTAAAGAAGAAGCTGAAGATATTAAGGTTTCACCTGCTCAGTTTGATAAAGTTGATGAAGTTATTACAACTAAAGAGTCTTCTAAAAAGAAAGTTTTAATAAAAGCTGAGTACGAAACGGTAGAAGAGAAGATTGAAATTGAGCCGGCTAAAGCCGTTTGGAAAAAAGGTTCTGGTCCAGTATCACGTATTGATAACAGTACTGGCGATATCATGTGTTTAGTTCAGGTTCCTGCTAAATATAAAATTATTAAGAAAACGGTACTTAAAACCCCATCAAAGATTGAAAGTGTTGATATTCCAGCAGTTACAAAAGCTATTTCTGTTAGCAAGCTTGTAAGTGATGCTGCTGCCGATAAAGTTAAAATTCCCGCTGTTTATAAGAAGGTTGCTATTACTTCAAAAGTTGAAGATGCTAAATTCATCTGGCGTGGAGCAAAAGTTGGTGGTGATGGTGTTGCTACTGGAAACCAAATTTGCTTAAAAAGTATTCCTGCAAAGAAGGCTGTAGTAAAGAAATTAGTTGTTGAGAAGCCAGCAACAGTTAAAGAAGTAGAGATACCTGCTGTTTATAAAAAAATTAAAGTTAAAAAAGTAGCAACTGAAGCAGAAGAGCGTCGCACAAAAATTCCTGCTGTTTATAGCACGATTGAGAAACGTGTAAGAATCTCAAAAGAGAGGCTAGAGTGGCGTCGTATTTTATGTCAGACAAATATGAATGCTGATATAAATAAGCGTATTCAGCAAGCACTTAAAGATGCAGGTGTTTATAATGGACCTGTTGATGGAAGCATCGGTGGTGGAACATTGAAAGCCGTTGAAAAGTATCAAAGAAAGAATAATCTACCAATAGGTGGACTAACAATTCAAGTTCTTGAGAAGCTGGGTATAATGTAGTCATAAATTACATTGTGTAAAAAAAGGTCGCTTTTAGCGGCCTTTTTTTTGATAGCTGTAACTCTTACCTGTTTTGATGGTTTTCTGTGAATCTGTTCGCTCTTGAGGTGAGGGCTTAAGGTATTACATTTCCCAGCTACATGAGGGCAGGCTAAATAATAAACTATCGCACCATTCGACAAGCTCAGGGAGCTAATTCCCAGGGCTTGTCGAAGAGGTGCGGATATATCAACTGAGTTTTAATTGTTCTTCTTTAGCTAAGTGGAAAATGGAATATAAACCTATACTGAAAGTAGTTTGATAGTAATATCGTTATGCCATAGTTGTCGCATGGTATTACTATGCTGATTGATGTTGCTACTATTATAAAAAAAAATATTACCATTTTTTTGTGAAGCATTGTTTAGCTTATATTTATGTAAAACTCGTTGTAGTTGTTGTGCAACAGGCTTTCCTGTTTCAATAATTTGAATATCTCTTCCTACGATCGTGCTAATAGTTTGCTGTAAAAAAGGATAATGGGTACATCCTAAAATAATGGTATCAGCATTTTGTTCTAATAAAGGCAGGGTATATTTTTTGATAAGCTGTCTTGTATCGTAATGATCTAAATGATTAGCTTCAACTTTCTCCACAAGACCAGGGCAGGCTTGCGCTAGCACCTTTGTATGAGAAGCATGTTTTACTGTTAGACAGTGCAAACGTTTGCTTTCGATAGTTCGTTGTGTTGCTAATACCCCAATCACTCCTGTTTTACTCATTTTTACACCTGGTTTTATGGCAGGTTCTAATCCAATAACAGGAATAGTGAGTTGTTCTCTGAGTATATCAACGGCTAATGCAGTCGCTGTATTGCAAGCAACAACAAGTGATTTGATATTTTTTTTAAGAAGGAAGTTAGCAATTTCTAAAGAGCGTTGTTGTACGTACTGTGTACTTCTATCGCCATAGGGGGCGTGTTTAGAATCTGCTATATAAATAAGATTTTCATGGGGAAGAAGTAGGTGAATCTCTCGTAGAACCGAGAGTCCACCCATTCCTGAATCAAATACACCGACAGGGGCAGAGCGGGTTGAATTATTAGCCCTATCACTATCGGTTTGTGCGCTATTAAGTGGCTTATCGACCACGCAAGAAGCTAATTAAAGCATTATATTTGGGTGATGAATGTTGTTGCACATTATCCAACATACCAAAGTAGCTATGGTTATTGATAGTCGCTATGCCATTAAAGTGCATTAATAACCCACCACCTTGGTTTCTCCATGTATTAAGGTATCGGCTATAAGCCTGTCCCATACGAGGATTTTGGTTTGCCTTAGCAAAGAATTCAAAAATCTTCTCATCTCTAATAACATGAGGACGATCAACACGTAATAGATGTTGTCCACCTTCATAGGCAAGTAGTTTTAAACCATGTTTACGCGCAAGTGCCACATTAGGTTTGATACGTACCGCTGTTAAGCGTTCCATAGCACCACCTGGGTATTGATCTCTAATAAGTCCACCACGTAATAACTCGGTAAAGAGGTTGTTCATACCTCTGCCACCTTGGCGAGACCAGTTGCGTAATAAGTTACGGTTTTCAATACGTGCTACATAGTCGCCAAAATAAGGACCAACTGCATAAGCATCGATGCTCTTAGAACATGGACCACCACCAACTAATGGACAGCTTAATGCCTCTTCACCTAAAGTAGGCCCGCCAGCGTAAGAGGAGAGGACACAAACAACTCTGTTGCGTTGCCCACCAAATTCACGTTTCCATATATTACACATTTCACGTGTACGCTTACCTAAGTAATTAAGTGCAAGCTTCATTTTACGTGACCCTGAATTTAGCTTTGGATAAGCATTAGGCCATAAGCGTAAACCTTGACGTGAAGCATAATTGGTCGCAGGGTACATCATATTCCAAACTTCATTTGAATATTCAACGTATACTTTCTGATTGTTCTTCAATCGACGCTTAACCGTGCGGGCAAAGTTAGTAATAAAGCCATCGGTTGCTTTATGAGGCATCGAGAACCAAGGTGCAGCATTAATGGTATTAACAAGATCAACCATCGTTTCAACAGGCATACCTGCATTATTATTGTAATGTGCATTAGCAGGAGTAGTTCGTTCGTTCCAATTAGCTAGTTCGGTATCTTTCGTGTTCTGCCAAGGCATAAAACGTATCGCATTGAAGGGACGAATTATTTTGATGTATTCAGGGTTGAACTGTTGTGTTCGATAGATACGTTCATATTTTTTAGGAATAACTTTGATATTACGAATGTAGTTACGTGGATTAACCGATTTGAGGTGAATTCGTAATCCTTTTGCTTCCTTCATGGTGAAGTCAATACGTCCAGGACGTTGTTGTTTGACGGTAATATTACCATGAACACTAATTTCACCTTCACCTTCATAAGTAACAAAGTAGTCACCAAGGGGAAAATGAGGAGGCATATCCCAAATACTATTTACCGAGGTAAATATCGGGCGTTCATTGCGTGAAGGTAAACGTGTAACCCAACCATTTCTATCAAGAGAAACTAGATAGGATTCGTTGGTATTAAAAGCGGTTTGTTTAGTACAACCAGGATCAATTGCACGGTTGTGTTGCCAGTCAAATTCACAAGAAGTGATCCAACCGCGTGAAACTTTAAATATATCAATGAAAGGGTCAGAAGAGGTGAGTTTATGTAAGGGGCTTACATTGAGACCTAAACGATTTCCAGGGTTGGCTTGTGTGATACTACTCAAGCCAATAAATGTTAATAATATAAGGGCTTTACCTATCATCCTTGAAGCGTACTTTGTTGCGCGCATAAGCGTTCCTTTCTACTTAGTAATAATGGTAGTACATCTAAATATATGTTATTTAGTTTAAACACACACAGGGGTATGGTTTTTACAAAAATATTTTAATTGATGTCTATATTTATGAAATTGATATTTATTGATCTGCTCCTAACACAGTTCTTACTCATTACAATCCCCCATTAGTGTAGCAATAGAGAAATAATTTGCACGTACTGATTAGTTCATTTCATCGGAGAATAACGTCTGCTTGAGTATTTTTTATCATTATCTAGTACTCCCTCAAAACAATATAGTCTAAATATCCTATTTTCTTTGTCTTCAAGCAGATCGATTAGTTCTTTTTTTGTCGTTTATTTCTACACGTAAAGGATGAGAAAGCTACTGAATATTAGCTAAATTGCCTTTGTCTTCTAGCCAACTTTTTCTATCTTGAGCGCGTTTGCGTGATAACAACATATCCATCGTGGCATGAGTTGTTTCGGGGTCTTCTAAAGTCAACTGCACAAGACGACGTGTATCAGGGTGCATTGTGGTTTCGCGTAATTGTAAGGGGTTCATTTCTCCTAATCCTTTAAAGCGCGTAATGGTCACTTTGCCTTTGAGTTTTTCTTTTTCTATTTTATCTAAGATAGCTTGGCGTTCCGATTCATCTAATGCGTACTCAATTTTTTTACCAATATCAACACGATATAATGGGGGCATAGCAATATAAACATGACCTGCGGCAATTAACGGCTTAAAGTGCTTTAAAAAGAGGGCACAGAGTAGTGTCGCGATATGCGCGCCATCGGAGTCGGCATCAGCAAGTACACATATTTTACCATAACGTAAACCACTTAAATTATCAGAAGAAGGTTCAATGCCTAAGGCAACTGAAATATCATGAATTTCTTGAGATCCAAGCACTTGATCGGAATGTACTTCCCATGTATTCAATATTTTACCACGTAACGGCATGATTGCTTGAAACTCACGGTTGCGTGCTTGTTTAGCAGAACCTCCCGCAGAGTCACCTTCCACCAAAAAAATTTCGGTCTGTGATAAATCTTGTGATGAGCAGTCGGCAAGTTTTCCAGGAAGTGGTGGTCCACTGGATATTTTCTTACGCACCACTTTTTTATTAGCACGTTGACGTTTTTGTGCATTGTTAATTACATGCTCTGCAATTAAATCACCAATTTCTGAATTTTGATTGAGATATAAACTAAAAGCATCTTTAATCGCATTGGTTACTAATTTTGCCGCAGTACGTGATGACAAACGTTCTTTAATTTGCCCTGCAAACTGAGGGTCTTGCATTTTTATGGATAATACAAACGATAACTTATCCCAGATGTCATCAGGTGTTAATTTTAAGCCACGTGGTAAGAGGTTTCTAAATTCACAAAACTCACGCAATGCATCGGTGATACCTGTGCGTAAGCCATTAACGTGTGTACCACCTTGAATAGTCGGAATGAGATTGACGTAACTTTCTTGGACTAAATCACCACCCTCGGGAAGCCAGAGAAATGCCCAGTCAACGGCTTCAGCTTCATTGCTAAATTCACCGATAAACGGTGTTTCAGGTAGTGTCACAAATTCTTGCACTGAGTCCATCAGATAATCTTTAAGACCATCCTCGTAATACCATTCGGTGGTATCATTTTTCGCTTCTTCGGTAAAAGTAATATGTAAACCAGGACACAACACTGCTTTAGCACGTAGATTATGTTTTAAGCGTTTAACTGAGAAACGCACACTGTCAAAATATTGAGCGTTTGGCCAGAAATGTAGACTTGTGCCCGTATTTTTCTTACCAACTTTACCGATAATTTCGAGATCACTCACTTTATGACCATTCTCGAACATCATCTTATATTCTTGTCCATCACGTTTAATACGGACATCAAGAAGGAGCGACAGCGCATTGACGACAGAGATACCGACACCATGCAAACCGCCTGAAAACTGATAATTTTTATCTGAGAATTTTCCCCCTGCGTGTAGGGTAGACATAATAACCTCAACCCCAGGCATTTGCTTTTCAGGGTGAATATCAACGGGCATACCGCGACCATTATCGGCGACAGACAATGAGCCATCCGCATACAAAACGACATTCACTCGATCTGCATGACCTGCCATTGCCTCATCAATACTATTGTCGATAACCTCTTGAGCAAGATGATTAGGGCGTGTGGTGTCGGTATACATACCAGGACGTTTGCGTACAGGGTCAAGCCCAGAAAGGACTTCTATCGCGGCGGCATTATATTCATTTGACATAGGTGGAGTGTATCCGTTGAAAGACAGAGGCTACTGTAATAGGAATAGGATGTTTATTCAATTTGATTCTCTAAGAGGGCTGATAAGTGCGTCTTAGTTTCTGATTAAATCAAGATCACTTTGTAATTTGTCTCGTCCCAATTTTCTAGCATACGCAATATTTTGCTCAGGAATACCGGCAACATCAGGGTGACTTGCAATGGCTCGTGCTAAGCTCGTTTCTCGAATAATATGTAAGGTGGGATAAGGGGAGCGGTTGGTATAGTTGGCAGGGTCGTCGTTATCAGTGCCCTCAAAACAATAATCAGGATGAAAACTTGCGAGCTGATAGATTCCAGAATACTCCTGATCTTCGAGTAAAGCATTCGCAAGTGCAACAAGGTCGAGATAATCATCAAACTGATTAAAACCGTTGGGGAGTATCACTAAGGTTGTTTCTGTCTCGGTATGATTATCAAGATAAAAAAACTCATCAACTAATGCCTGTAGTGCTTCTGCCATATCACTGGAATCAATGACATAAAAGCGAATACTGTCACGTAGTAGCTCTTTTTTAGCAAACGGGCAGAAGTTATGTTTTATGACAATATCTTCAAGCCATTTTTTAGTTTGTTTTACAACAGGTTTCATTTTTATTACTCACTACTTTTGGAGGTATAGATATTCACTTAAATAATTTCCCTTCGACTCCGCTCAGGGAGCTAGTACTCCAGCAACATTGTATTGATGGAGTACTAGTTTCCTGAGCGGAGTCGAAGGGAGTGGAAATTTAATATATGAAAAACTATAGATAAACGGTTACATAAAATTTATGTAATGTAGTAAACAGGAACTCCTTGCTTGTTCTGCTTGTCTCAATTACCACATTAACAAACGGAGTCAATAATGATTGATCAAACACGACGCAAATTATTAAAAACGATTGCCTATGGCACTGCTTTATCTGCAACAGTAGCCTCATCTGCTTCAATCGCTTTTACTACATCTGAAAATATAGTAAATGATGCAATACCCGCTATTAATATTTTCCAGCAACAAAGTGATGGTAAAGAAATAGTATCGCTAATGAATTTAAGCAATGAAGCCATCATACTTGATAAAAATACACCTGTTAGCTTAAAAAATATAAATAATTCTTTAATGGTTAGTTTAAATGCTGCTAATGAGTCAACAGGAATAACAGTAGAAGCAGGAGAGCGTTTTGCTTTTGAAGTAGAAACAGTGGCTAATTATGCAAAGTTAAGCAGTGACCATGCGGCATTTAATGGTGTTATGTCGATAGCGGCTTAAGTCTAATTGTATTTTTGGTGTGACGGGGTTTTGGAATCCCGTTACCCTTTATTGCTCGAAGAATAAGCGGAATCACTGTAGTTAGGGACTGAAAATGATGAGCAGATTTATAAAGTCTGTTCAATAGTGTTGTATTTACTTATTTGCATGAAATAAGTAATTTACGGATAATAGCGCGTTTTCCCCTTCGGTTTGTATTATGGCATTGGCGACATCAACAAAAATAGAGACTGTATTTCCGCTACGAAAGCTATCTAGCAATCCAACACACAATATAGAATTATTAGCACCTGGTGGGGATGTTGAAGCCATAAAAGGGGCGATTGTTGCAGGAGCAAATGCTGTTTACTGTGGTTTAGAGGGGGCTTTTAATGCGCGCAATAGAGCCACCAACCTGAGTTTTGATGAGCTTACTGGTGTGTTACGTTTAGCGCATCACTATCACTGCGAGGTTTTTCTTACCATCAATGTAGTGATACTTGAGCCAGAAATTCCCGCTTTATTCAAGCTACTCAATCAGCTCGTTAATACCCGAATCGATGGTATTATCGTACAAGATTTAGGTTTATTTAACCTAGTAAAACACTACTTCCCTAGTTTTGACCTTCATGCCTCCACCCAACTTACCACTGTCAATGAAGGACAGCTTGCTTTTTTAGCCAAAATTGGTGCATCCCGCGTGAATTTATCGCGTGAGTTAAATATAAATGAGATAAAAACACTCACCGCTGTCGCACATCAACATAAATTACTCACAGAAGTGTTTGTACATGGCGCATTGTGCATTGCTTTTTCGGGGCAATGTTATTCTAGCTCCGTTAGTGTCGGTAACTCAGGCAATCGTGGACGCTGTAGTCAAGCCTGTCGAGATGAGTATGAAACCACCGCCGCAGGTAACAACTTTCCACTTAATTTAAAAGATAACTCTGCATATTTTGATCTGCCCGCCTTGGTGGATGCTGAGGTTGATTCACTAAAAATAGAAGGGCGTATTAAAGACGCGCACTATGTCTATACCGTGGTCGATAGTTGGCGCAAGCAGATCAACCATTTTGTAGAAACAGGACAGTTATTCGATAATGATAAAAACCTGCGACGTGTGTTTAATCGTGATTTTACCAACTCCTTCTTAAATGCCAACCTTAGCAAAGATATGTTTATTGATAACCCACGTGACCACGGGGTTAGACATGCAATTAAAGAACAGAATGCCGTTACCACCGAGCAAATTGAAACCACCACCCGTGAATTTTATGCAGACAAAGATGCTTTAGGTGCAGCACTTAGGCAACAAATTAAAGACTTAAGCATCGATAAACGTCAACTTCATATCCACTTTTTAGGGCAGTTAGGCGAGCCTTTAACCTTGCGTATTATGATTGACGACCCTGTAGACAATCATTCAAGCAACAATAAGACGATAACTATCCAATCAGAATCATTATTAAAAAGTGCAGAAAAAAAAGGTTTAGTTCAGGCGGTACTGGAAAAGCGTTTTAAAAATGTATATGCAGATTGTAGTGTCGCATCCTTTGATTATTCTAAACTAGGCAAGCATCTTGTTATTCCTTTTAGCGAACTAACGACTATCAAAAATAAATTAAGCTACTTATTAAATGATGCCATTGAGATAATCGCCCCTGTGGACGTGCCTAAATTACCTCAATACCCTAAAATAAATTCACAAGCAACACTATCACTGTTAATAAGCGATGAAAAAGACCTGTATTTATGTGATGTCACTAAGGCAGATATTTACTTTAAATTGCCCGAAAGCTTCAAAATAGACTCACCTAAATACATCGACCTACTCAACAGTAATCCACACTTAATTCCTTGGTTTCCTGCGGTATTAATTGGCAAAGACTACCATGAGGCAGTAAAGATACTGCAACAAGTAAAACCCACGCGCATCGTCACCAACAATACAGGCATCGCCTATAAAGCGTTTGAAATGGGGATTGAATGGATAGCAGGGCCGTTTCTTAATACTACAAACTCCTATGCGCTACGTACCTTAAAAGAAAATCTCAACTGTGCAGGTGCATTTATCTCCAATGAAATTAACCAGCAACAAATAAAGAATATCCGTCGCCCTGAAAATTTCAAACTACTCTACAGTATCTATCACCCCATTTTAATGATGACCAGCAGACAATGCTTCTTCCAACAAACCGTCGGTTGTAAAAAACCCACCATAGAAGACGGCTGTATGCTCAAATGCAAAAAATCCACCACCATCACCAATGTAAAAGGCGTATCATTCGCTATCGATAAACAACGAGGAGGCTACCCCAGTATTTACAATGATGAGCAATGTTTAAACCTAAATGCAGTACATGATTTTTCTGATCTATTTGATGAATTCTTTATCAATCTCACCGATATAGGTGCAGGCTCGAAAGCAGAGTTAGATAAAATACAACTTATCAAGCATTTTGAAAAAGTACTAAAAGGAGATGAAGAAGCTGAATTTTTATTGCATGAAATGGTGGTTAAATCGACTAATCAACAGTATGTACAGGGGCTTTAGAACAGACTGTTTATAGCACACGGTATCTGATACCCAATAGAATAACTATCAACACTGTTTTTAATTAAAAATCATACAATTTCACCATCGAGGAATTCTTCTCGATTTAATCAGAAGCTCCTAAAATATACGCTTTATCAGTTGAGGCTGTTCAGCATTTTTATAGTTATATATCCTAATGCTAAAAAACTAAACAGGTGATGCAATGATCAAAGTCGCACATATATCGACAGGGCTAGAAACAGGGGGCGCAGAGGTACAGTTAATGCGCTTATTAAGTGCTTTTGATAAAAATAAGTTTGAGCTAATGCTGATTGGTTTAGATCGAGACACGTATTTAGGTGATCGTATTCGTGAATTGGGGATTCCTGTTCATGCGCTTAATATAAAAAAACAGCCACGATCCATTGCTAAAGCATACGCCTTATTAAAAGCATTTAATCCTGATGTGATTCATGGAACGATGTATGAAGGTGGTGTAGTAGGTTCTGTGCTACGTCGCTTTTTACCTAAAAAACCACCTGTGATTTGGACGGTACATGAAGGGTTGGAAAACTATCGAAAAGAATCCTTACGCAAACAATTGCAATTACGCTTATGGGGCTTAATGTCATCCCTTCCTGAAGTGATGATGTATGTTTCGCATTTAAATTGTGAGCAACATTTGAGTTGGGGGTTTAATAATAAAAAAGCACTGGTGATTCCCAATGGTGTTGATACGCAACGTTTTTATCCTAATAGAAAAGCACGATCAAAAACTCGTAAAGAGCTAGGTATTCCAGCAAAGAGTTTTGTCGTAGGTATAACAGCGCGGTTTCACCCTGTAAAAAATCACCTTGGTTTTATTCATTCGGCGGCACTTTTATCAAAGTCACACCCAGATGCACATTTTATTATGGTGGGAACAAATATTGATGCTGACAATAAAACATTAACAGCTTTGATTTCAGAATATGGACTGCAAAATAATATCCATTTATTGGGTAATCGAGAAGATATTCCCGATATTGTTAATGCCTATGATATTGCGGCATTAACCTCGTTTGGAGAGGCTTTTCCGCTGACATTAGGCGAAGCAATGGCATCATCCGTTCCTTGTGTTGCGACGAATGTAGGTGACAATGAGTTTATTATTAAAGAAACAGGTCGTGTTGTGCCTGTAGATGATAATGAGGCTATGGCAGCAGCATGGCAAGAATTGTTAGAAATGGATAAAAATAAATTTAAGCAGTTAGGAGACAATGCCTTGGAGCGTGTATTACGCAAGTTTGCATTAAGCCAACAAGTGATGCAACACGAAGGGCTGTATACGACACTTTATCAGCAGCATCATGATAGACAAGCTTATCCTGAGCAAGTGTCGTAATAAGACAAAGAAACTCTGCTATGAATAATAAATATACGCTCAGTATTACGAGCCACGATAATTTTTATCGTGGCGTTTATAAAGCCGTATTGTTTTATGATCAAATAGAACTCATTTTTTTTGAAGAAATAGATAGTACGCTTAAGCAAGTAAAATGTGTGAGTCTTGCTCCAGATCGTGTTTCTTTTTTCAACAGCCTACAAAACACTAGAGATAAAATAAAACTTATCTGTCAACGCTTAGGCATAGAAGAAAAAGAATTAGGCTACGATAAGTCGTCGTTACCGCTACTAGAACAATTTTCTTATAAAACACTTTTTCTTGCTAAGATGTTCTATAAAATGTTTATCCCAATGCAGTGGGTGATTGTTTATAAACAGTTAGATAGCGAGCTTAACAAAGCGTCGTGGCATAAAATAATTCCACCAAAAGAAGTGTTTCAAGCAGACCCCTTTATTATCTATAAAAATAATAAGTACTATGTTTTTTATGAAGAGTTAAAGTTTGCAGATTATCATGGTTATTTAGCCGTTGCAGAGTTAGACCTTAAATCGGGAAAATTAGTCAATGCAAAAACTATTTTAAAGCTTGATTATCATCTCTCTTATCCCTTTGTTTTTGAAGAAAATAATCATTTCTATATGATTCCTGAAACGGGAGACCATCATGCGATTGATTTGTATGAATGTACCTCCTTTCCTTATCAGTGGCAAAAGAAGCAAACTTTAATTGATAATATACAAGCTGTTGATAGTACACTGTTAAAACATGATGGTGCATGGTATTTATTTACCAGTGAGAAAGTCAAAGGTGCAAATTATGATGATGAATTATCTATTTATAAAACGGAAGACCTATTTAATCAGCCCTTCAAAAAACTCTATAATGACCCCGTAATAACTGATGTAAAAAAGGCACGAATGGCGGGTAAATTTATCCATAGAGGTGGTGATATTTTAAGAATTTCCCAAAATAGCGGTAAACGCTATGGTTATCGCGCCAATATCAATAAAGTATTGCAAATAGAGGGTGGTTATAAAGAAGAAAAAATAGGCATAATTGATTGTGATGATAAGGCGTTAGGTTTTCATACTTATAATGAAGCAGAAGGCATCGCAGTGGGAGACCAGTTGATTGCTCGATTTGATTTTTATTCTTTAAAGCGCTTTATAGGTGGAAATTTGAAACGCGTGCTATTTTGAATAATAGCACTTGATCGTTTTTTAGCATTTCTTTAAATTCTTATTGCTGAGGAAACTCTTTAATATACAAATCCTGTTTAGCATAGGGAATCTCAATATTTTCTGTATTAAATCGTTTGTATATTGTGGTGTTTAATTTATCTAAAGTACGACCTCTTAGTTCGGGGTCTTCTATCCAGCCAAGTAATTCTAAATCAAGACTTGAAGCACCAAATGCACGAAAACGCACGCGAGGTGTGGGGAATTTGGTAATGAGTGGCTCTGCTTTAGCTATCTCCATTAATACTTCACGTACATGGTCTATATCTGAGCCATACGCCACGCCTATTTTTACACGGATTCTAAATTTGGGGTGAGGACCACCACTTTGGTTGGTAATTTTACTATTGCCCATAATGGCATTGGGTATGGTGACTTCTACATCATCGCGGGTGATCATTCGGGTACTACGAATACCTATATGTGTTACTTTTCCACGTTGATTCCCATCAAGCACAATATAGTCACCAATTTTGTAGGGTGTATCAGCAAGAATAAAAACACCTGAAAATAAATTAGCCAGTGTATCTTTTGCTGCAAAACCGACCGCTATACCGATAACCCCCGCCGAGGCGAGCCAAGCCGTCATATCAATGCCCCATACTTGGAACGTGATATACAGTGCTAAGGCAATAATTAATAATTTAAGTAAATTATCAAACAGTGGGAGTGTTTGTGGGCGAATTAAACGAAAGAGTGTGTTCTTATTCCCCCAAGCAAGTTGATGGAGAATAATTTTGGAGATACGTATCAGAGCGATCATCCAAATTAAGATACCAATCGTTTGAAAGCCATTCTGTAGTTTGCTGGTAATACTAACAGAGAGTGGCATCATATTAACGCCAGTGGTAAATCCTGTCATTAGTAATGAATAGTAGATGGGGACACGAGCGATATTGAGTAGGCGGTCATCTAACAGGCTGTCAGTTTTTTGGGTCGCTATTTTTAATACTTTAAAAATAATCCAAGAAGTAACAGAGGCAAAGATAAACGTTACCAACATAACGCTACCACCTTTAAGCCAAGGTTGTTGGTCAAACACCTGCAATAAAGGAGAGAAAAAGGAGCTAAGAATTGCTAAATATTTATCCATAGTGTTATTTTAATTTTATTAATCCACTCAAATAGTAGCACTTTATTTTGTCACTGTTTCTAATTATTTTGCTTGTTTTGTTCTTCTTTACGACATTTTCTAAACCAGTCTAGTAGTCCTTGTGTTGAGCTGTCATGCTCGTAGAGGTCGTCGTTAGTTTCTATTTCTTCTAATATTTTCTTGGTAAGATTTTTGCCTAGTTCAACGCCCCATTGGTCATAAGAATTAAGATTCCATACGCAGCCTTGGACAAATATTTTATGTTCGTACATAGCGATTAAAGAACCGAGAGCATGTGGTGTGAGCTTCTTTAATACAATGGAATTACTGGGTTGATTTCCTTCAAAAAACATATGTGGTAAACGTTTTTCTGCTTTGTGTAGCTCTATTCCTGCTTCTTTTAATTGCTCTCTGGTTTCTTCCATTGAGCGTCCGCGCATTAAGGCTTCTGTTTGTGCAAGAAAGTTTGAAGTTAAAATATTACAGTGTGTTTCATCGCAGTGGTGCGAAATAATGGAGGCGATAAAGTCCGTAGGAATAAGGCGTGTACCTTGATGCAATAGTTGATAGAACGCATGTTGACCATTGATACCCTCTGCTCCCCAGATGATTTTTCCTGTGGAGTAGGTGGTTTGTCGTCCATCTTTATCAACCGATTTACCATTGCTTTCCATGTCTGCTTGTTCTAAATAGGCAGGTAGTAAGCGTAAGTTATGATCGTAGGGGAGAACGGCACTCGATTCCGCATGAAAGAAATTACCATACCAGATGCCTAGCATGGCTAATATCACGGGCATATTGGTTTCTAGAGGCTCAGTGCGGAAATGGTTATCCATTGCGTGAGCGCCTTCGAGTAATTTTATGAAATTATCCATGCCGAGGTAGAGAATGCTGGAAAGTCCAATAGCCGACCAAAGAGAGTAGCGTCCACCGACCCAGTCCCAAAAACGGAACATATTGGCGCTATCGATACCAAATTTCTCAACTGCTTCTTTATTGGTCGATACTGCAACAAAATGCTTGGCAATATCATCGTTTGTTACTTTGCCGGGCCCTGTTAAAAACCATTCTTTGGCTGTATTTGCATTCGTAATGGTTTCTTGTGTGGTAAAGGTTTTTGATGAGATAACAAATAATGTCGTTTCAGGACGTAGTTTGCTAAGTGTTTGTTCGATTTGAGTAGCGTCTACATTTGAGACAAAACTCACTTTTAATGAGGGGTGAGCATAAGGTTTGAGCGCACGACAAACCATGCTAGGACCAAGGTCAGAGCCTCCAATACCAATATTCACAATATGTGTAATCGGTAATCCTGCATATCCTAGCCATTGCCCACTGCGTACTTTATTTGTAAAAATCTGCATTTTTTCTAATTCAGCATTGATTTTTGGCATGACATTTTCGTCATCAACAAATACAGGGGTATTGCTACGATTACGTAAAGCAGTATGCAGAACCGCACGTCCTTCGGTGTTATTTATTTTTTCGCCATTAAACATACTATCGCGAGACTCTTCGACCTTAGCTTGGCGTGCTAAATCAAATAACAGTGTGAGTGTTTCGTCGGTTATTCTATTTTTGGAGTAATCCAATAACATATCATTGAATTGAAGGGAGTATCGTTTGAAGCGTTCAGGATCTTTTTCAAATAAGTCCACCATATGTAATTTTTTAGCTTTTTTATAATGTTCTAGCAAAGCTAGCCACGCAGGTGTATTAATTAATGGTGATTTTGCATTGAGAATAACTCTTAGTGGTCGCATATCTATAGCCCTATTTTTGAATCAGAATAAGCCTGTAACTTGGGAATATTTATTTTATTATTTGTAAATTCCAACAGGGGGATAGCTTACTCTGTGATGACTTGTAAATTACTAGTATATTGATTATTTACGGGGTCTAATATACTAATTTAATTGCCTTAATTATCCTTACTAATATAAAGGAGTATAATAGAAAATAATATTTTTGAAAAATAGAAATAGGATAAAGAGCTTGTAATTTATGATTATGTTACTTTACGGATTCAGGTTTTAGTCAATATGCTGTTGTTTTTTCTGATAAGCGTGAAAAAATTTATTATAAAGCGACATTACACGCTCCACATATTTTTTTGTCTCTTGGTATTCTGGAACTTCTCCTTTAAAGCGTTTGACAGCACCTTCTCCTGCATTATATGCGGCAATAGTAGAGACCACATTGCCTTGATAGCGGTCCAATAAATAGCGCAAATAACGTGCCCCTGCTTGAATATTGTCGGTAGGATTGGTGAGATTGACAATACCAAAGCGTTTGGCTGTGGCGGGCATTAGTTGCATCAAACCTGTTGCTCCTTGAGGAGATACAACGTTGGGTTTAAAGCAACTTTCAGTGGTAATGATAGAGCGTATAAGGGCAGTGCTTATACTATATTGAGAGCTGGCATCGGTGATTGCTTGATTATAAGGCTTTGATTTTTTTCGCAGGATTTTTAAGCTATGTTGTGAGCAGTGTTTTCTTTTACTTGTTTTAGCTGGTTTTTTTATAGAGACAGCCGTTATAGTTGATTTCTCTATTTTCTTATCGATAGTCACTAGTTCATTTGAGCTGCTTTCTTGCGGTGTTTTTTTGTTGTTTTCTGCAACAACGATAGAGCTGATAAAAAAAATTAGGGCAAGTAATATTTTTATGAGGTGTTTTTTCTGTCTGTAGTCCATTGTTTTTCCATTGCAATTAACTGTTCCATTTCTTGTTGGGTAAAACCAGCTTGTAGGCGTGCTTCGGTGTGAAATGGCGCACGAAGCGGAGCACCCATATACTCCATTAGCAGTTCCCTAAAGGTTGATTCGGCATCAAGTCCTCTTTTTTCACAGCAATAATGAAACCATTTAGAGCCTATTGCGACATGCCCAATTTCGTCACGTAGAATGATGGATAAAATATCAACTGTCTCTTGATCGCCTGCTTTTTCTAAGCGTTCCATCATGCCAGGTGTAACATCAAGCCCTCTAGCTTCGAGTACACGCGGGACTAATGCCATGCGTATTAATACATCATGATCTGTTTTAACAGTCATTTCCCATAGTCCGTTATGTGCCAATATATCGCCGTAGTGATATCCCATTTTTTCTAAGCGAGCTTGCAAAAGGCTAAAATGATAAGCTTCTTCTGATGCAACTTGTAGCCAATCGGTATAAAAATCAGTTGGCATATTTTGAAAGCGATAAACAGCATCAAGGGCGAGATTGATCGCATTAAATTCAATATGCGTTATCGCATGAATTAAATTAGCCCTACCAATTTCTGAGTTTAATTTACGGTGTTTTAATTGCTTGGGAGAAACAAGTTCTGGTTTTGATGGTTTTCCAGGAATGGGGATATTTTTAATAGGAAAAGAGCTGGGGGAGAATTTATTCTTTTTTTGCTGTAAATATAGAGCATCAACTTTCTGTATTTTTAATACAATATTGGCTTCCATGAGTGCTTGATAAGCAAGTTGATGAATATTCATGGTGTGTAGTCTAAGCAAGTAGACCTAAAAAATCTAATATTTGCATATTTATTTTCTGAAAAGAAGGGTGGGGATTGTTTGGAGAGAGCCTCTTTTAGGATATGCAAGTCATAAAAGAGGCTTTTAGATAAAGCTTATACGTTAAACGATGAGCCACATCCGCAGGTTGTGGTTGCGTTAGGGTTGCGTATAACAAACTGAGAACCTTCTAGACCTTCAGTGTAATCAATATCTGCACCTATAAGGTATTGAAAGCTCATGGGGTCGATAAGTAATGTAACGCCATTATTTGTTACGCTGGTATCACCATCATTGATGTTTTCATCAAAGGTGAAGCCGTATTGGAAGCCAGAACAACCACCACCTGAAACAAAAACACGAAGTTTCAAGTTGTCATTTTTCTCTTCTTCAATCAGTGTTTTTACTTTCGCTGCTGCGGCATCGGTAAAGTTGAGGGGAGCATCAGAAGGACTTGCTGTTTCAACTGCTGTTTGTGCGGACATAATATTTTCCCTAAATTGACTGTTATCTTGCTTGCTATGGTATCTAACTCTTTTCCATCATGCGAGTAGTATGACAATTTACAGTGATATAATAAGTACTAGTACTCCATCAATATAATGTTGCTGGAGTACTAGCTATTTTCACTTTCAGAGTCATCATTTTCATTAGATGATTCTATTGCTTTGTTAACTACCTCATTAAGCTCTTGATGCATTAGTTTGCCATTAACACCAGCACCAACAGCCATTTCTAATAAGTTGTAGTGTAAGTCTCCATTAATACGGGCTTTTGGATGTAATTGTGGTCAGATCCTCAGAGTACTCCGACGGAGGAGGAGTATGGGTATGGAATCCACGGACAGGAAAAATAATTGCTTCGGGAAATGCAGGTAAAGCCGGAGGTATCGCATTTGCAGGCAATGTGGATGATGATTGTAATCTTATGAATTTTCACCTCTAACATTAGTGTAAGTCAGCTTGCATAATTTCCATTCTTGAATTATTTTTTTCTGTCCATTTTATTCTTTACTGCACTTTAATAGTTAAGAACTATCACTGTATCAGACACTTTTCACACAAAATGATGGCCCCAATCAAAGGCTATCACAAATGATACTGTCATTATGATTACTGGCACCTTACCGTCTCTAGCCAGAATGTTGGGGCTAGCCTAAAGCAAATGTTTGCTGTCTTAAGAGTTTTATGTCTGGATTACTTCCAACCATAGTAACCTTTATTACACAGCATGGAAAACTCCACTGAGACCCCCACAGTAGAAGTGCAAATGCTGGTGTGGTGGGTAACACTGCACTTGTATTGTGTTATGTACAACAGTATGTACAGGGGTGGGGAAACAGTTGCTCACACTACCTTCTCACCCAACATATACTGGTTTTAGCTGAGGAACGCTAGCAAACAAACAAAAACATACCACATTTCATGGTCTACAGAGCAGTCTATAATTTGTAAGTACTAAA